>JAKQJH010000101.1 GCA_029561255.1 Bacteroidota bacterium
GGGTTTTTCCTCAGTGTTTTTACGCGTATTTTATTCGCAGGGAATACTATCTTGTGCGGGCTTTGAAAGCACACCTGTGAAAAACTATTAAACGCTATTTGCCGGATTTTTAATAGTTTACGAACCTGACTTAACTACTTATGCCCACCCTCCAGTTGTCTGTTATTGAGGTTATTATACTTATGCTGGGAGCAATCACCCTGGGCATTACTATCCACTTCTTCATCATCAGCCGTAAATCCCTCAAGGAGGTTACCTCCGATGCGACCGGTAAATTACATAAGGAGCTGGAAGTCTGGAAACTCAAATACTTTAATGATACCGAGCTCCGCGATAAAGAACTGGAGGACCTCCGTTACAAATTGTCTATCGCTTCAGATAGTACCGACGATATCTCCATTGAAATAGAAGAACTGCAGGTAAAGAACAAGAAACTGCAAAACGAGATTGAGGTTTTGCGCAAGGGCGGGGCTGTATCCGGGGGCGGACAGGATATGGCCGAGTTAAAACGGAGACTGGAAGAGGCGGAAGAAAACTACAAGATCTATTCCATCGAAGCAGAAGAACAACGGGCGCAGAATAAAAAGTTACAGGCTGAAATTGAATCGCTCAGAAAGAACAGCCATGCCCCGCGTGATTCCGATCAGAGCCGGAAGAAAATCCAGGAAGCGGAAGAATCGCTTCGTCGCCATGTGGCCGAAGCGGAAGACCTCCGGATCGTCAATAAAAAGCTGATGGCGGAAATTGAACTGTTGCGGGCCGCCAATGCGCACCCGGCACCCGTACCGGGAGAAAAACCGGATTATATGGAGCAACTGCGCCGGGCGCAGAGCAGCCTGATGGAACATAATGAGAAGATCAACCTGTTACTGGGACAGATTGAAATTGTAAAGGAGACGGAAGAAAAACAGCAGGAGATCATAAAGATCAATGAAGAACTGAGTGTGCAGATTGAAGACCTGCGCTATAAACTCTCCCAAAAGGAAAAGGAAATCAGTAACAGCCGGCAGAAGGAACACCTGACTACGGAAATGAATGCCATGCTGGACAGTGCATATAATGAATTCAATATTCTGCAGTCTAAAATGCAGAAACTGGAACAACAGGTGGCCGGCTCCCGTAAACTCAGTATGGAGTTTGAAGAACTCCGTGAGTCCTATAAAAAACTCAGCCGTGATTACGAAGAACAGAAACTGAAGTTTACCGCGAACAGTGAGGAGAACCGGCAACTGAAAGGTACCCTGGCAACGGTGGAAGAACAATTGCGGGATGCGGAATTCCAGCGGCAGCAATTACAGAAAAGAGTGTTGTACCTGGAGGAACTCAATACGGATATGCAGGTCATGGTGGATGCCAATAAAAAACTGGAGAGCCAGCTGAAGCGGATTGGTGAACTGGAAAGTATGCTGAATGTGATCTCTGAGGAACGAGATCAGCTGATGCAACGCAAATCGAATCTTTAATTCCCTGTCGTTTACTTCAAAAACAGATCAGCCCGGAAGAAGTCCTGCCGGGCTGATAAATACCGTTTATTTGCTGCTTTTCTTGGCGGCTGCTTTTTTCTTGGCAGCAACAGAAATGGCGGGGCGGCTTTTGCCGAATGAACCTTTGAAACGTTTGCCTTTTGCTGTTTTTTTATCTCCTCTACCCATGTTGATTGTTTTTATTGATTTAATGCAAAAATAGACCGTTTTTCAGTAAAAAAGCTCCGGTACTGAAATAAGCACAGGAGCTTTTTACGGTATGCCGGTTTTTTATAATTTACCGGATAATTCTTTTCCAGCCTTGAATTTGGCCACTTTACGGGCTTTGATCTTGATAACAGCACCTGTTTGGGGGTTACGGCCATTGCGGGCCGCTCTTTTGGATACGGAGAATGTTCCAAATCCTACGAGGGTTACCTTACCACCTGCTTTCAATGTTTTGGTGACTGCTTCTACAAAAGAATCCAGCGCGGCATTTGCCTGAGTTTTCGTGATGCCGGCATCTTCAGATACTTTAGCGATCAATTCTGCTTTGTTCATGATTTGCTTTTTTATGTGATTTAAGTGACGGCGGCAAATTTAACTGCTTTTTTATACCAGCAAAAAAAATATCCGTTTTATCAACATGGGAAAAACACGTGAAATCCGCACCCAATAAGGATTTCAGCGGATATCTTGATCAGGGACAAAACATTTATTTTGCGGGTATTTCAATGGAACCCTTGCTGGGCAAGGCTTTCAGCATACAGTTGAACGGAATACAGCAGGGAAGCGGGTTTCAGGCCGTCATCATCACCCGGTTATTGCCTGAAAATTATTTTTTCTTTTGCACACTCAATGCACAAGATGCATCAGTGTACGGAATGAAATAACCCGGTCGCCCCATTTTTCCAGGGCTTTTTTCCGCATGTCCGCTGCATATTTTTCCATATACCGGTTATACAATGCCTGGCTTTCCGCATGGTATTGTACCGCATAAGTGATTCCTTCCTCATCATCGGCCTCTACTAAATGCAAGATAACGGCCTGCGTAAAACAACCGGTTTGTACCAGGTCGGGAATATGTTCCGTTTTGAGCCAGCTGAGCCAGTCTGCCGCAATGGCATGACTGACCTTGGTGGTGACATTATAAACAATCATGCTGCAAATTAATCGGACCGGTTATTATCCAGCAGGATTTTTTTCAACCGCTGGTACATAAAGGACACGGCCAGCAGTAAAATGCCTAGCAGGATAAAGGCGGCGATCTTGCCCCCCGGCGGGATATTCACGATATCATACAGAAATAATTTTCCGATAGTGACAGTAAATAAGGTCAGGGAAATGATCCGCAGGGTTTTAAAATCCTTTTTCATGCCCATCCACATCATGGCAAAAGAGCTGAGTCCCCAGAGTATGGAAAGCCCGGCTTTGTAATATAGGTTTTCCGACCAGGCCCAGCCTGAAGCATCCCGGTAATCTATCCAGAAGATCACCAGGTACATTTCGACACTCAGTAATAATACAATGCCAGAGGCGGTAAGCCAGGAAAAAACGGTCCGGTAATCATTCCATTTTTCATTTTCCTTTTTAAAGAAAAAACGGATCAGCTGGTAGAGTAACCAGAACAACAGGAGGGCAGCCGCCCAGTGAGCGGTGAAATAAATACCACTGTTTTGTGTGATAAGGTGCAGGGCATAGGATTTAGTGGAAGTCATCCCGATAAAATACAGGCCAAAGCTTAACAGGGTCAGACTTAACCGCAGTAGCGGTAACGCTTTATCTTTTTTGAATAACTCCAGTAATACGAGCACTACTATAAATGTATAACACTGCCAGTAAATTGTACTGGCCGGTATGCCCGGGTTACGGGTGTTGAACTGATAACCGATTTCAAAAATACCAGCCAGGTAAGCCGTGATTATGCCTGCACTTAATGCAGCAGTCCGGACAGATTTTGCGGGTACTCCTTTATAAAACCACTCACTGCTTTCCTTTTTATTTAACCAGTAGAATAGAAAATAGGAAACTGCAACAACGATACTGGTGATATAGCCTTCGTTTAAAATTACTGGTTGAAGTTTACCGCTGAATATATAATTCGCTGACCAGTTACTGACCAGGCTGGCCGTCATCAGCAAACAGATCAGCAGGGAACCTGTTTTCAGCAATTGTATCTGTGAACGCTGGTAAAGCCAGAATAATACAACGGTTTCGGCCGCCCAGAAAAGCGTGATATGATTGCCATTATACTGTACCGGAGCCACCAGGGAAAGGAAACTGACAGTCAGACCAATCAGCAGGAAAACAAAATTCCTGTCCGTGGTTTTCTGCTTATAAAAAACAGCGGACAACCCCAGGTAGAATAATCCCAGCAGGGCTGTAAATAATCCCTTGTAGTTATCTCCGGGACCGCTATCGAGTATCAGCATACCAGCTACATAATACAGGAATGACGTACTCAGCAACAGGGTAAAATCAAAGGAAGTGAATTTATTTTTCAGCCGGATCGTATTGATGATATGCATGGCGATGAAAAGCCCGAAGAAAATACTGGCAAATAACAAGGCATCAGTGCGGGGTAAGGGCTCCTCACTGAAATACAGCCTGCGGGTCAGCCAGCCGCCATAGATAATTGTGGTGAACACAAGGGCAATGGTATTGATCGAAGGCCAGCGTTTAAACCAGGCCAGAACCATTAAACCGGTATTGAGGATTGCCAGGTAGGTAAACAGGGCATTATAATTATCCTGCCCGGTGCTCACGAGGAAGGGAGTGATAAAACCACCGATCGTGGCGAGAATGGCCAGTTCCTGCCGGTTGTAGAACAGGGCTAAAAACACACCGGATCCGGAAATAAGCACCATGAGTATAAAGGCAGTGGATTGCCCGATGAGGTGGTACTGATGAAAAGCAAAGGCAATACTGAAATAAAATACAGAAAGGCCACCACCAACTAAAACTGAACTGAATGAACGGTACTGGTTGCGGAAATAATGGGCCAGCCCGACCAGGATAGCACCACAGATCAACCCGATGATCACGCGGCCGCCTTCATGTACCCAGTCTTTATCAATCGCGTACTTGATAAAAAAGGCAATACCCAGTACGAGTACGGCAATCCCGATCTTATTGGCAATATTTTCCCCAATGAATTTTTCGTAATCCCGTTCTTCTTTCTCCGGAATGAATTCCGGCTGATAGGATGGCTTGTTTTCGGTGGTGGTTGCTTTAGGTTTAAGCAGTTCAGGTATACCCGGACTACCTGCTTTGGGAAGTACGGGTGTAGGCGCAGGTTCCGGAACAGGTTTTTCAACCGGAACAGGTGCTGGTACCGGTTCGGGTACACTGACCTGTGGCAGGGGCTTTTCTTCTTCTTTTTTATAAACAGGAAGCGGGGGAATGACCGGTCTTGGAGCGGGGCTGAATCCCTCTTGATGTTGCTGCTGCCTGAGTTTTTTGATTTCCCCGTTGAGCTCATTTAGCTTATCGTACAAATCGTGCAGTAAACGTTTTTGCTCACTGCTGCGGCTGAGCAGACTGATCAGCAGAAAAAGAAAGACAACGGGAAATAGTATGATCAATACAATGATTCCATCCATCTGTGCGTGGTTTGGTGTACAAATACCGGTTTAAATGCCCAGGGAGGTGAAATACTGAAATGATTCGCCGGTGATTACTTCAAACTGATGTTTAAATATACCGGGCAATGATCAGAATGTTTCACATCCGGGTATATTTCCGCGTCTTTCAGCTGCTTTTTTAAAGGTTCTGTAACATTTATATAGTCAATACGCCAGCCTTTATTGTTGAGCCGTACGGAGGGAAAACGCTGACTCCACCAGCTGTAACGATGGGGTTCCGGATGAAATGTACGGAAGGTATCCACCCAGCCGCTTGCATAGAATTTGGTCATCCACTCTCTTTCAGGCAGGAGGAATCCGGAAGAATTTTTATTGCCTTTAGGATCATGAATATCTATTTCGTTGTGGGCGATGTTATAGTCGCCGCATAAAATAAGTTTCGGGTGTTTCTTTTTTAGTTTATTGAGCCAGGTCAGGCATTCATCCAGCCATACATATTTAAAATCCTGCCGCTCATCTCCGCTGGTGCCACTGGGAAAATAAGCATTGATCAGCCGGATATCCCCGAATTGTAACTGGATCACCCGGCCCTCATCATCACTCGGACCATGGCCATTGCCCAGTTCAACGGCATCGGGTTTAATTTTTGTAAATACCGCCACGCCACTATACCCTTTTTTCTGTGCACTGAACCAGTAATCATGATAACCGAGATCATTCAGCGCTTTGGTGTCCACATCTCCTCTTACCGCCTTGGTTTCCTGCAAACAGATTACATCTGCCGGGTCTGTTTTTAACCAGTCAATAAATCCTTTTTTAATCGCCGCCCGGATGCCGTTTACATTGTAGGAAATGATTCGCATTGTATTAATGATTAAATTGTCAGGCAATTTACAGCTATCTATGGAAGCATCCTTAAAATCGAAAAAACATCCCGTTATTCCAGCAAAAGAACCGGTTTATCTGGAAGGTCCGAAAAGCAGGGGATATGAATTACTCTTTGCTTTCCGGGTATTCAAACAGTTTATGAAAGGGTTCAGGGCCCTGCACTTTGTCGGCCCCTGTATCACTGTTTTTGGATCCGCCCGTTTTAAAGAAGACCATCCATATTACCAACAGGCCCGTGAATTTGGAAAACTGATTGCGGAAGCCGGATTTACCACGCTTACCGGTGGTGGTCCGGGTATTATGGAAGCAGCCAACCGCGGGGCTTTCGAAAACGGCGGCAAATCCGTGGGATGTAATATTGTACTGCCATTTGAACAGAAAGAGAATCCTTACGTACATAAATCAGTAACCTTTGAGCATTTCTTTGTCCGTAAAGTACTGCTGGTAAAATATTCGTATGCATTTATCATTCTTCCCGGCGGCTTTGGTACCATGGATGAGTTATTTGAAACCTTAACCCTGGTGCAGACAAAAACGATCAGCCAGTTTCCGATTGTGCTTTTTGGGAGGGAGTATTTTGCTCCATTAATGGAAACGATACAAGAAATGGAATCCAAGGGCACGATATCGCCCTCGGATATGCAATTGGTATTGCTGACCGATAACTATGAGGAGGCCATGAATCATATTTCCACCTATGTCCGGACCAACTACAAAATAAAGCCCCGGAAGCGGCATTGGTGGCTGTTTGAGAAGCGATAGTCTGAAATGTGTACTAATTACACAAAAGTACTACCTTCATGTAAAATTTCCTGTTATGTTACTTAAACGATTGCTCACCGCCCTCGCTGTAACAGGGCTTGTGCAGCTGGCCTACGCCGATCAGTCTCTCACGGTAGTTTCCCCGGATAAAAATATTCAATTGCTGGTTACGCATCAGACCGCAGGTGGCCTGATGTACAGTATAACCTATAAAGGGAAAGCGGTAGTGCTGCCTTCCGTTGTGGGTATGAAACTGGCCAACCCTGTGGTTTCTTTACAACAGTTCAGTCTTGATCATATTGACTCTATAATGGTGGATGAAAGCTGGAAGCCGGTATGGGGTGAACAAAGCATGATCCGGAATCATTACCGTCAGCTGCTTTTATCCCTGACAGACAAATCCGGTTCAGGTATACGGATTCAGCTGATGTTCCGTGTTTTCAATGACGGAGTGGGTTTCCGGTATATTTTTCCGCAGCAGGATAAACTGAATCATTTTATTATTGCGGATGAATTGAGTGGCTTCGCCCTCACCGGTGATCATACTGCATTCTGGATTCCCGGAGACTACGATACCAACGAGTATGCCTATTATAACAGCGCCTTAAGCAAAGTGGATGCCTCCGGGGGTGGATTTGCCCAGGAGATTCATGCCAAAACCTTCTTTGATAAAAATGCGGTACAAACCCCGCTGATGATGAAAACAGCAGAGGGATTATATATTAACCTGCATGAAGCCGCGCTGGTAAATTATCCGGCGATGAACCTGATCCTGGATAAATCAAATTATACATTCAGATCGCAGCTGGTACCCGATGCCGTTGGTAATAAAGCCTATCTGCAGGCTCCATTCTCTACTCCCTGGCGTACGGTGATTGTGAGCGATAAGGCCACGGAGATTTTATCTTCTAAAATGATCCTGAACCTGAACGATCCGTCCAAAGTACCTGATGCAGAAAGTTGGGTAAAGCCCCAGAAAATGGTGGGGGTATGGTGGGAAATGCATGTGGGTAAGAGCAGCTGGGATTACAGCGGCAGCCAGGTGGGTTCACAACAGGCCAGCAAAGTACCGCATGGGGCTAATACGGCCAATGTAAAACGTTATATCGACTTTGCTTCACAACACGGGATTGAAGGCGTGTTGGTAGAAGGCTGGAATACCGGCTGGGAAGACTGGTTTGGACAGTGGAAAGAAGATGTGTTTGACTTTGTGACGCCTTACCCTGATTTTGATGTAAAAGAACTGCAACAGTATGCCGCCGCCAAAGGCGTAAAGATCATCATGCACCATGAAACTTCCGGATCAGCTACGAATTATGAACGCTGGATGGATACGGCTTATAAGTTTATGAACGAGCATGGCTATGCCGCCGTTAAGACCGGTTATGTGGGCCGGATCATTCCACGTGGGGAACACCACGACGGACAATGGATGGTTCGACATTACCTGCGGGTGGCTTCTAAAACAGCGGCACGGCATATCATGGTGGATGCGCATGAACCCGTACGTCCGACTGGTTTGCACCGCACATACCCCAACTGGCTGGCTTCTGAAGCCGCCAGGGGCAATGAGTTCAATGCGTGGAGTAGTGGTAACCAGCCGGAACATGAAACTATTCTCCCTTTTACAAGATTGATGGGAGGCCCGATGGATTATACCCCGGGGATCTTTAAGATCAAGATGAGTTATTACAATGCGGGTAAGACGGAGCAGGTACATACCACGCTGACCAAACAATTGGCTTTATATGTAACCATGTACAGTCCATTGCAGATGGCAGCCGACCTGCCGGAGAATTATGAAGCTAAAATGGATGCCTTCCAGTTTATCAAGGATGTGGCGGTGGACTGGGATGATTCAAAGGTCCTGGATGCGGAGCCCGGCGATTATGTGATCATTGCCCGTAAGGCCAAAGGAAAGAACGACTGGTTCATGGGCGCCATTACCGATGAGAATGCCCGGAATTTCACACAGTCATTGTCCTTCCTGGATGCGGATAAAAAATATGTGGCCACGATCTACCGCGATGCTGACAATGCCCATTGGAAGGATAATCCGGAAGCGTATGTGATCGAAAAGTTCCTGGTGGATGCCAAAACGATGTTGAAATTAAAATTGGTACCGGGTGGCGGAACTGCCGTAAGTTTGATACCGGCAAAAGCCGAAGAAGTCAAACTGTATAAAAAGTATAAATAATGACAGCAGCCGATATACTGGGCTATGCCGCAGGAGCCGTAACCGCCTTTACCTTTTTGCCACAGGTGGTGAAAACCTGGAAAGAGAAGTCTGCCAAAGATATTTCACTTTATATGTTTCTCATCGCCTTTGTAAATGAGGTCATGTGGCTGGTATACGGTTTTATGATTGATAATATGGTGGTCATCCTGACCAATGCCGTGATGTTGGTCATGTCCGGCATCATGATCGGTCTGAAATTAAAATATAACCATAAGTAGTCTATGGCGGTAAATACATTTATCTGGGATTTGGGCGGAGTTTTAGTGGACTGGAACCCCCACTATGTATTTCACGAGCACTATTTTGAATCGGCTGAAAAAAGAAATTATTTCTTTGAACATATTTGCACCCATGACTGGAACGAGCAGCAGGATGCGGGCCGTTCCATTGTGGAAGCCACGCAGGAACTGGTGGCCCGGTTTCCCGAATGGGAAAGGGAGATCCGGGATTATTATGGCCGCTGGACCGATATGCTGAATGGTCCGGTACATGGAACGGTATCCATTTTCCGTGAACTGATCGATAGTGGTAGATACAAACATTACGCGCTGACCAACTGGCAGGCGGATCTGTTCAATATCGCGCTGGTACGCTATGATTTCCTGCACTGGTTTGACGGACGTGTGGTCAGTGGCGTGGAGAAAGTCCGTAAGCCCTTTCCTGAATTTTATCAGCGTTTGCTGGATCGCTACCAGGTGGCGCCGGCAAACACTGTATTTATAGATGATAATTTACGGAATGTGAAAGCAGCGGAGGAGATGGGTATTAAGAGTATTCATTTCCACCATCCTGATCAGCTGCGGGCTGAACTGCAGCAATTGTCCCTGATTTAACTGGTAAATATGTATATAGCGATTGGCGTCCTGGTTGTGCTGTTACTGGTCATCATTGGCCTGTATAACAGTCTTATTGTGAAGAAGAACGCAGTAGACAATGCTTTTTTCTCCATGGATGTCATGCTTAAAAAAAGGCATGACCTGATCCCGCAGCTCCTGGATACGGTTAAGGGATATATGCAGCATGAAAAAGAATTGCTCAACAACCTGACCCGTTTACGGCAGCAAATGG
Organism: Bacteroidota bacterium; assembly: GCA_029561255.1. Lineage (GTDB taxonomy): Bacteria > Bacteroidota > Bacteroidia > Chitinophagales > Chitinophagaceae > JJ008. The sequence continues at coordinate 10,005 of JAKQJH010000101.1, forward strand.
ACCTGCCCCAATTGCCGGTGAATGAGAAAATCAAACTGGAAAATCAGCTTCAGTCCATCTTACAACAGGTCAGGGTGCAGGTGGAAAACTACCCGGATCTGAAAGCCAGTGCCAATTTTCTGAAGCTTCAAGGGGCGATCAATGAAACCGAAGAGCAACTGGCCGCTTCCCGCCGGTTCTATAATGCCGCGGTGAATGATTACCATAATGGCATCCAGACTTTTCCTTCCTCTATCATTGCTTCAATGGCGGGCATGGTCCGTAAAGAATATTTTGCCGTGGGTGAGGACGCGAAAGAAGTACCGGTGGTCAACTTTAAATAAAATTCACCTATGTCTCCTGCCAGTGATTTTACCGCATTTTATGAAAAGGAGCTGAGGGAGTTGCTGCTTCCGCTGGAAGATCAACGAAAGAAAATTAAAAAGTGGGGCGTATACGGCTTTGTTTTACTGGGACTCGCCATTGTTTTTTTTATTATAGGAACCACCAGTCAGCTGCCAGCTGCTATCATTATTGCCATAGTTGTTTTCGTGGCAGCCATTATCGTGCTGATCCTGTTTGCGAACCGGCTAAAGAAATTTACCGGTATTTTTAAAACACAGATCGTTAGCCGTATTGTTGCCTTTATCAATCCGTCGCTCAGTT
>JAKQJH010000110.1 GCA_029561255.1 Bacteroidota bacterium
CCTGGCTATCGGTACCGATGCATACCTTCAGTTCATGTCCTTCCGCGGCTTCGCGTTGCAATACCCGGCTGATCTCTTCGGCGATAGGGATTTTAATCCTTTCGCCACTGAGCGTTCTCCATTCTTTGTTTTGTTTCATAATACATTCCTCCTTTTTGGACATTACCATAGTTGAACCCCTTCAGGGTTCTATGGGCCTGTTTATCCATTACCCCGGGTTTCACCCGGGGCTATTAATCGTTCAACCCCTTCGGGGTTAGCAGACAACTTATTTATGCTATTATTCTAATAGTGCAGTTAATAACTTAAACCCGACTTTTCAAATAACATATGAAAGAAAGCGACTACCGACTACTATCTACTAACTGGTTAAAAAGCGCCCCGCTGCATCTCGCGGGGCTACTTTATCCCTCCTTCTGCACATAATCTTTTTACTTTACATGTTCATTTGATCTTTCTTATTACTTCCCCTCACTCCCTTATTTCTTATTCCTTATTTCCTACCTCATCAGGTATTCGGCCGGATGCACGACCCCGTTTCTTTCCTGGTCCCTGATTTCCCCGTTATCCATTTCTTTTTCTCCGTTTACTGAATTCAGGATAACCGTGATCAGCAATACGACTACAATAAACCACATGATATCCTCCTTTTTAAATTTTATTCATTGGGCAAACCCTCCTTCGCCAAGGCTACGGAGGACAAAGAAAAACCCGGTCGCTTTTGACGACCGGGTTCCATACCATTTGTACGATTGCACAAATGCTATTGAAAATCCATTCGTCTTTTTCCTTCACGATCATTCGCCAACCAGGGCATAAAATGGCCTGTTGCGGGTATACTGTTGTTTCCGCAATAAGCAAACTTTACTACTGTTCTGCTTAAAACCTGGTATCGTTTATGTCGTGGTTGTTTCAGCAACTCTTTCGTTTTTTTATAGATTCATTTTATTTACAATTACACATTACTGTTTAAAAAAATCATGCGCACGATGTCTGTCAGACATAGTCTACCAACCTGCATTTAGCGGATACCCTAAAAAAGCAAAACCCCGCAATCTCTTGCGGGGTCTGTATTTCAGCCAATTCGTTGTATCAACTATTGAACAGCATTACATGCCCCGCTTACGCGATATAGTCCTATTGGACTAAATCCGTTTACTGTTTCGATATGTGCGTATTTACGTTGCATGATTATTTTTTGCTGTGCAAAGATGAAACTATTTTTTTGATGCTGCCAAATAATTGTAAAGAAATTTTAAAAAAATATTTAATCAGCAGATTTTCTGAAAGCAAGAATGTGTCAATGTGCTAATATGCCAATGTGCCAATTAGCCAATGGGTATTCTAAGAGGTTTGTTCAGGATTTTTGAGTTTTTGCTTTTCAACGGATGCTTCTTTATTCACAATGCACCCCTACGGGGTGATCCCGAGACCAGGGTAAGGCCGGTTTTTTTTGCTACCAATAATACACCCCTAACGGGGTGAAAATGCAATCGTTGATATGGGATTGATGTTTGAAAGTACAATACACACCTGCGTACTATCGAATAAATAATTATACCGGTGTTTAGTTGTCCAGTTTATCCCTAACGGGGTGAAAATACAATCGTTGAGAGGGGATTGATGTTTGAACCGGCAGCTATAGAATCAGATCATTCACCCCGTAGGGGTGTATTATTGGTAGATCAAGAACAGAACAAGATGCCCATCTCACCCCGTAGGGGTGCATTGTGAAAATAAGCAATATTTTAAATGAATTTATCTCCGTTCCAACAACAAACCCTTCTAAGAAAACCCATTGGCTAATTGGCATATTGGCACATTCAAAACAATCTCCCCTGCTCCCCCGGTCTCCGAAACAGTGATCTGTTCAGACTCCACTCCTCCGCATTCATCCCATACAGCTTGCCGTATTTTTTGTATTGATCCGCGACCAGCTTTGCAATGCTCCCTTCGCCACGCATGCGGACGCCCCAGCGACTGTCGTTGACTTTGCCGTCATGACTTTGTTCGATCAGGTGCCAGACCTTATCGGCGCGGTCGGGAAAATTTTTATAGAGCCAGTCGTGGAATAATAATTTGATCGCCCCGTTGAGGCGGATAAAGGTATACGCGGTAAACGTAGCGCCGTTGTCCCGCGAAGCTTTCATGATCCGTTGCATTTCGTGTTCATTGAGTCCTGGGATCATCGGTCCCATCATGATACCCATGCGCACCCCGGCCTTGCTGAGTTCATTGATCACTTTTAATTTTTGCAGGGCGGTGGTGGTGCGGGGTTCCATCACCCGGCGCAGGTCTTCATTAAAGGAAGTAATGGAGACCATGGCAGAGACAATCTGCTTCTTCGCCATTTCCTGCAGCAGATCTTTATCTTTCAGTATCCAGGAATTCTTGGTAAGAATCCCCACCGGCTGATTGAATTCATTACACACTTCAAGCAGGGCACGCGTGAGCCGGTATTGTTGTTCAGCCGGTTGATAGCAATCGGTATTCCCGCTGAGCATGATGGGTGTGGCATCCCAGTTTTTATGCATCAGAAATTTGCGCAGGAGTTGCGGGGCGTTTTTCTTGACAATGATCTTCCGTTCAAAATCCAATCCGGCGCTATAGCCCCAGTACTCGTGGACATTCCGTGCATAACAATAGATGCAGCCATGTTCGCAACCGGCATAGGGATTCATGCTGTAGCCCATGCCCACATCCGGACTCTCCACTTTGTTGACGATGGATTTTGACTCCTGCTCCATATAGACAGTCCGCGCATCCCCTTCCTCCCAGTCATCGATCCCTTCGATATGCTCCCGGGTCCGCTCGTCTTTGAGAAAACGGTTCTTTGTATTGATCTGTGCGCCTCGACCCTGGAGATAATTATTTGCTTCCGTTTTTTGCGTTTTCTGCACTTTCACCGCATCCTGCGGTAATTCCCCTTGCTTCACTTTACTGGTTTTTGTTTCTTAAATAAAAGGAGAACGGAAGATCTCCTCACTCACCACTCACCATTCACCATTCACTCTCCCGTTCTCCCGGCTTACTCACTAACCCCATCCCACATTTATTGTTACTGTGTACGGATTGCCGTTTACCCGAATAAATCCCCTTGCCGGGTAACCACCGGCAGGTTCTGAAAACTGAATTGCAGCAGGGGCTGAAATTTTCCTTCGCCTTCGGGACGGCGTAATAAAGTCATGCCCTCTGCAATGAAACGTCCGGAGAAATGCCGGTGACTGTATTCCAGCCAGCCCTTTTCATATTGCCCCGGTTTTAATTTCCGGGCAATGGTGATATGCGGCTCCAGGATGAAATGCGGTTTATGTTCCTCATTCATTTTCATCAGCCGCTGCGTTTCGGTACGAATGGTTTTAACCAGCTGCTGCACCGGCAGTTTGGAGGTTACCGCTACATAGAGGGTATGCGACGGAAAACTGCCGAAATCTTTCAGCTCAGTTTTAAAGGGCGGAAAAGCCATGGCCACATTCTTCAGCCGGGTGAGGATCCGCTCCTCCATCATCGCATATTGGGTAAACCGGACCAGGGGCACCCAGGGCCGGCCACGGCCACCGTCCTCCGTTTTATATTTTTCCGCGAAGGCTTCCTTCAGTTTGCAGATCCGCTGCCCCAGTTCCTCATGGGGCGCCAGGGCCAGCAGGTACTCATATACCCGGTACCCGGGGATGGTATTGATGACTGTTTCCATATTCATTCCTCCTCTAAAAATATTTTCCTCATTTTCTTAGCACTAATTTACTAAATTATTTAGCTTTACCAAATAAAACCCCATTGAATTTTTGAAATATTTTTTTTCACTATGACCGGCCGGGCCGGGAATACTAAAACAGGACGTATGGAAGGAGAGGATTTATTTTTTGGGGCAGCCTATAAGGGCTCTAAGCAATTTACCCAGCAGCAGGTCCGCACGGCCAATGCCACCGGCTTTGGCGCGGCCGCGGACGACTATGCAGAGAAAGGCATTGATCTGAATGAACAACTGATCCGTAACAAGCCGGCCACTTTCTTTTTCAGGATGAAGGGCGATGCGATGAAGGAAGCGGGCATTTTTGACGGAGATATCCTGATCGTGGACCGTTCGCTCAAACTCAGCAACGGGAAAGTGATCGTGGCCATCCTCAATGGCGAGTTGCTGGTAAGGCGGTTCCATAAAAATTTCACCTCGGCCTTTCTGATCCCGGAAAACAGCCGCTATAAAAATATCAACCTGGCGGAGTTCAGTGATTTTGTGATGTGGGGGGTGGTGACGTTTGTGATACATCCATTAAGCTAGAAGCGAGAAGCTAGAAGCGAGAAGGGGGAACCTGAAAGGAGAATGAGTAATGAGTAATCAGTAATGAGTAAGAAGGGAAAAGTCATTACTGCATCCATCATTTCCCAAAGCGGGATGACCGAATGTGTAGTTCTGTCTGATCAGCTACTCATTACTGATTACTCATTACTCATCCCGTCCAATCAACCTCTTCCATACTTTAGTTCTGTCCGATCAGCTACTCATTACTCATTACTCATTACTCATTACTCATTATGAAGGCTATCGTTGATTGTAACAGCTTCTACTGCTCCTGCGAGCGGTTATTCCGGCCCGACCTCCGGGAGA
>JAKQJH010000129.1 GCA_029561255.1 Bacteroidota bacterium
ATCCGGATATACAGCCAAAGTAGCCGGTACTGAAGCGGGGGTAACGGAACCCAAACCTACTTTCAGTGCCTGTTTTGGCGCCCCCTTCCTGCCCCTTCATCCGGGCAAATATGCCGCCATGCTGGGTAAAAAAATGCAGGAAAACAACGTGAATGTCTGGATGATCAATACCGGCTGGACCGGTGGAGCATACGGCACCGGCAGCCGGATGAAACTGAAATATACCCGGGCCATGATCACGGCCGCACTGGAAGGCACATTGAACAATGTTGAATATATGAATGATCCCATTTTCGGTATGGCGGTTCCCACCAGTTGTCCGGATGTACCTGCTGAACTCCTGCAGCCCCGGAATACCTGGGCCGATAAAAATGCCTATGATGAAAAAGCAAAATACCTCGCCGGATTGTTTGTGAAGAATTTTGAAAAGTATAAAGACGGGGTGAGTGAGGAGATACTTGCCGCAGCACCAAGGGCATAAGTACGAAGTACGAGGTACGAAGTACGAAAGGCATTCCGTAAAACGAGGAAGAGCCGTTTACTAAGATTCAACCTCCTAAGAAGGGGCTATTGTCCGAAGCATCGGACTACTAACTACCGACTTCTAACTACAGACTAATTCTCTGGATGGTTGTTTGAAATATTCCCGGAGCCGATGGTTCCGGGATTTTTATTTTTTTTAACGCCGGGCCCTGCATCCAATAAAATTTTTCTCCCCTCTTTTCGTTCCATTACAACATGAAAAGAATTTTCAGTTTACTGCTTTTTAGCTTGTCCGTTTCCGCCACGCTTGCGCAGGAAGCCGGCGAAGATATCCTTACCTGGAGTGCAAGCCGCAAGCTGACCTGGAGTGATTACAAAGCCAGTCCCAACCCTAAGAGTGATGCGGCAGCCACCACCAGCACTTCCCTGAGTATCGACTATCATATATCGGGCAGCCAGTTCAGTTATACGATCAAATCCTGGTTTTCAAGAAGCCGTTCATGGGTACGTAATCAAACAGATCATATCCTGAGTCATGAGCAGGGGCATTTTGATATTGCCGAGGCCTATGCCCGCAAACTGCACAAACGAATGAGCGCCTACCGGTTCAATAAAAACAATTACCAGAAAGAACTCAACAGGATCTACAATGAAGTGGCCGATGAAAAAGCAGCGGTGCAACAACAATACGACCGGGAAACCCGCCACAGCATTGATGAAGTCAAACAAGCCGAGTGGCTGAAAAAGATCAGCCGGTTATTGGATGAACTGAAGGACTTTGCTGATTACTAATTCCGGTTGATATAGCAACCCCATCGGTAGAATTAAGGGGAATGCCCAAAAAGAAAAAACCTGCCCGGTCTGAATACCGCAAGCAGGTCTTAATCAACTATTTTATTGGCTGTTAAAACAGACCGTAGAGTTCGGCATCCACTTTCCGGATAATCTCTCCGAAATCCTCATCCCGTTCGGCAAATTTATTTTTATCGACATCAATGACCAGGAGTTTTCCTTCCTTATAATCGCCGATCCATTTGTTATAATATTCATTGAGTTTTTTCAGGTAATCCAGCCGGATATTCTCTTCATATTCCCGGCCCCTTTTCTGGATTTGTCCCACCAGGGTGGGTACTGAAGCATTCAGGTAAATCAGCAGATCCGGCGGTTGTACCAGGGTCTTGAGGGTCTGGAAAAAATTAAAGTAATTATCAAAATCCCTTTTGCTCATCAGGCCCATTTCATGCAGGTTGGGCGCAAAGATGTTAGCATCCTCATAGATGGTACGGTCCTGGATCACTGTTTCCGTTCCTTTCTGAATTTCCACTAACTGACGCAGCCGGCTGTTGAGGAAGAATATCTGAAGATTAAAACTCCATCGAGGCATATCCTCATAAAAATCCATGAGGTAGGGATTATGATCCACATCCTCAAAATTGGGAATCCACTTATAGTGCTTGCTGAGCATTTCGGTCAGGGTCGTCTTTCCAGCGCCGATATTGCCTGCAATAGCGATGTGTTTTGGTTTCTTAGCTTTTGCCATAACTGCTTTAATTCCGGATATAAAAATATTCCCGAAAGGGAAGGCTTCAAAGTAAGCCCTTTTTCGGACTTTGAGATTCGGTAATCCCTGTTTTTTAAAAATAATTCAACCCGATAGCTTCCCGAACCAGCTCCATCGTGACCCGGGCACTTTTACGGGCTTTCTCCGCCCCCATTTCCATCACCTGTTTCAGGTATGCTTCATTATTCCGGATGGCATCTGCTTTTTCCCGGATGGGGGTAATAAAGCGGACCATATCTTCTCCCAGTTGCTCTTTCATATCGCCATAGCGTATGGTGCATGCGTTATAATCCTCCTTGAATTTCCGGATTACATCCTCTTCACTGACCAGTTTCATGAGCAGGAAAATATTTTCAATATAATCGGGCATGGGGCTGTTGGGTTCAGTTGGTCCTGCATCCGTTTTAGCCTTTTTACATTTTTTTCGGATCATTTCATCATCATCTGACAGATATAATGTAGCCAATTGGTTTTCACTCTTACTCATTTTACCCTTACCATCCAGGCTGGGCACTTTTACCAGTTCTTCCCCATAATTAAAAGCCACTGGTTCCGGAAATACTTCACCATAGCGGTGATTAAACCGGTTGACATAATTACGGGCCATTTCCAGGTGTTGTTCCTGATCTTTTCCAACCGGAACATACTTGGCGCGATGCAAAATAATATCCGCCGCCTGCAAAACAGGATATGTCAGTAAACCGGCATTTATATTCTCCGGGTTGAGCCGGATCTTGTCTTTGAAGGTGGTGGTCTTTTCCAGTTCCCCCACATAAGCCAGCATATTCAGGTAGAGGTAGAGTTCTGAAGTCTCATATACATGACTCTGGCAGTAAAGGGCCACTTTTTCGGGATCCAGTCCGCAGGCAATATTCTCCGACAATACGCGGTGCACATTTGTTTTCAGTTCTTTTGTATCCGGATGGGTGGTCAGGGAATGCAGGTCGGCCACCATAAAATAACAATCAAATTCCTCCTGCATCCGGACATAGTTCCGCACCGCCCCGAAATAATTACCGAGGTGTAAAAAGCCGGTGGGCCGGATGCCGCTCATAACGAGTTCTTTCTTTGCTGCCATAGGGCGGCGAAGATAAGAATTAGTCAGGAAGTAAGCC
>JAKQJH010000145.1 GCA_029561255.1 Bacteroidota bacterium
CGGTTTCCTTTTCCCAGGCAATAATACGCTACCAGCTTTAGGGCGCCCATTGGCACATTGGCTAATTGGCACATTGACTCATTGACTAATTCCTGCCTTCACTGCTTCAGCGACTAAGAGCCCCTTTCTCCGTACCTTTACACCTTCAAATGACAACCCGCATGATTCCTCAAAAACGCCACACTTCCCTGCAGCCTCTTTCCCGCGAACACCACCAGGCACTCTTGCTTTGCTGGAAATTCAGGCAGGGATTTGCCAAAGGCGTAGAACCGGAGCGGATGAAAAAATACGCGGACTGGTTCTGGACAACCTATCTGGCCCCGCATTTTGTTGCCGAGGAAAAAACGTTCTTCCCCATCCTGGCTACAGACCACCCGGGAATACTCAAAGCGCTGAAACAACATAAAGATATTAAGGCCATGTTCCACAGCAAAGACAGCGACATCGCCTATACCCTGCGCCAGATCGCTTTTGAACTGGAACAGCATATCCGCTTTGAAGAACGGGAACTGTTCAACGATATCCAGGAAGCGGCCAGCCCGGCGCAACTGGAAGAACTGGCGAAATTGCATACCGAAGAAAAATTTCAAGAGAATATTGAAGATATGTTCTGGGTTGAAGAGGCAGAGGAAAAAAAGGAATTGAAATCAGCAGCAAAGAAAGAATTAGAAAACAGGGCGTTGAAATCAGGAAATACAACGGCAAATACCGGGAAAAGAGAACGAAAAGCGGTGAGACCGGAGAACAGGGGAAATAGTCGTTAGTCGTTAGTGAACAGCCCTTTCTAAGGATGAATAGCTAATATTGAAACATAACAGGTTGTGAAATGAGATTCGGGTAACTATTTGGTAACTATCAAACCAACTGCATATGTTCCCTTACTTTGTATTCTTGCTGGTTTTACAATACCCTGACATTTCAACCCAGGTAAATGACAAAAATCAATTTCAGCTCACGTTCACATAAATAACTTTGCCAGAAGGATAAAGTCCGAAGCACGGACTACTAACTTCTAACTACTAACTATGAATCTCTCCCCTATCCCCCTGGAGCCCGACAGCAGCAACCCATTATACCAGAGCGAGAACTGCCAGGCGCTGATCAGCATCTATGATGACTATTATCCTAAAAACGGATATGAGCCGCCCTGGACGGGTTACTTTATAATAAAAGATGAAGCGGTAGTGGGTTCCTGTGGTTTTACCAAGGCACCAGTGGACGGCGTGGTGGAGATCGCTTACTGGACATTTCCTGAATATGAAGGACAGGGCATTGCCAGTTTTGCCTGTGGCGAGCTGATCCGTATGGCCAATGAAGCCGATCCAACCGTAAAGGTGACTGCCAAGACTGCACCAGACGAAAATCCGTCTGTTACAATCCTGAAGAAACATCATTTTCAGCAAACCGGCATAGTGCAAGATGAAGAGATCGGGGAAGCGTGGTTATGGGAGAGAGGGAGTCGTTAGTAAAGACAAAGTACAAGATACGAGGTGCGAGCAGCGAGCTACGAGTGACGAGCTACGAGATAAAATTCGTAAAACGAGATGCTGTTCGTTACTTAAGATTCAAAGTTCTAAGAAGGCCCTAACAGCTAACACCGGTCAGCTAACATCTTTCTCTTAGTAGGGGCTGTTTCCTGACATCCGACACCTGACATCTGACAACTTTCTTAAAAAAGGGGCTGTTTCCTGACATCCGACACCTGACATCTGACAACTTTTCCCTTATGTTTTCAAAAAGAACCCAGCTCACCTTATTCGTTCCGGAAGCATCCGCCATCGAAGCTTTCCGACGGCAATATAATCCCGTTCAGCACTCCCTGATCGCGGCACATGTAACGCTTTGCCGGGAAGACGAACTGCTGGATATTGAAAAAGTATGGCAGAACCTGGAGCAATTGGATTTCCCGGCTATTACGATCCGGTTCGGGAAGCCAGAACGGTTTGATGAAGGTAAAGGGGTACTTCTACCTGCCCTGGAAGAGAATACATCCTTTCAGGAGCTGCGAAAAGCGATACTGAAGGGAGTCATTGAACAACCCCGAAATCATCAACCGCATATTACATTGATGCATCCGCGGAACTCGATGTGCACCGATGAACTTTTTCTAAAAATCAGCATGCATGAACTGCCTGCCACCATACAATTCAACAGCATCAGCCTGATTGAACAGGTGGATGGTGGAATATGGAAATTAATTTATTCCCGTTTACTGTGTAGCTGAGTTTTGTTATCAAACCCTGATTTTCGGTTTTCAAAAAAGTATGAACCAAAAAACACCAATACCCAACTACCGCACCTTAGCAGGTCCTGGAAATTAAATACTGGTGCTTTTTTGATTCTTGATCCTTGATGCTTCTTTGGCTTCTTGGTATCTTGGCTTCTTGATGCTTCTTTGGCCTCTTGGTATCTTGGCTTCTTGATACTTCTTTGGCTTCTTGGCTTCTTGATGCTTTTCCCTCAGAATCTCGTCTTAAACTTCTTAATATCCCATTCATTACTTTTTTCACTCATGGTGGCACAGAGAATGGTTTCGCCGTCGGTCCGTACATTTACCAACCCATAAATAATACCTCCCACGATCTTTTTATCCCAGAAGGATTTGGTGCGCCTGGCCGGGTTCAGGTCACCGGCATTGGTTTCCAGGTACGTAACTGAAAGTTCGGTGTCCGGGAACAGCGATTCACCATTATCCTTCCGTTTAAGTTCCTGGGGTGATCCCAGTTTATAGCTTCTTGAAATTTCGGTGGAGTAGATCAGCGGAGTAACCACTTTATCCTGATGAATCTGTTTATGTCCGGTCAGGGCACTGGCGGCCACAATCGATGGACGTGGATGACAGTGACCTTCTGCATCGCCGGACGAAATCACCGTAGCACCAGGTCCAAGATGTGAGAGAAACTCAAAGGAACAATCGTCGCTGCCGTGGTGACAGGACTTCGCTACATCGCAGGCCAGGACCTTGGTATTATCGGCCGCTTCATAAAACTCCATGATCCGTTGCTGACTGGCCGCATTCAGGTCTCCGGTCAGCATTATTTTAACCGCTTTGTAATCGACCCTGAGTGTTACACTATGGCCATTTGTATTGAAGGAATGACTGCCCAGGTTATTATAAGCCGGTTTGCCATTGTAATCCACTTCTATTGGAGAAAGGACTTTGATGGAGAAACCCGGTTTCTCAAATTCTTTCAGGTGACCTGATTTCTGCGATAAGCGTTCACAGGGTATGTCCTTATCCACCAGGCATTGCATGAAAGATGCCCACTCTCCCTGCAGCAGGTAACCATCCCTTTCATTTTTCAGGAGGGATTTTATATCCGCGAGGTCTTCCACCAGCAGGGTCAGCTTTTTATCTTTTACCGGACCCAGGTTTCGTGAACTCCCTTTTTTCATCCAGGCCACACCGGCATGATAGAACTTTTTCACATTCACTTTATCGGTTGGTATATCCATTTCTTTTTCTTCTGCAGGATTGATCAGGTCCCACAAACCACCATAGTGATCTGCGTCATTATGGGAGGCGATCATGGCATCCAGTTCAATGGATTTCATACCATAATCTTTGGCAAATTTCCAGTCAATAAAATCAGCTGCATTCTTTCCGCTCTGCTGGGCCCTGCGTTTATACCCGCCATCGATCATGATATGTTTTTCATCCGGCGTTTTGATCAGTACGCCATCCCCCTGCCCCACGTCGATGAAATAGAGTTCAAGCAGTTTCTCCGTTCCAAGAAATTCCTTCTCTACATAACCCTCCCGACCCCGGGCTTTTACTTTCAGACAGCCATTCGTGGCCCTCGCAGTACTTTCATAAGTGACCCGGTCTCCCCAGAGCAGGTGAGCGATTGTTTTTTTCTTGTCTGCTGCCACATACAATTTCACGGTGTCAGCATTGATGTAACGTTTTACTTTTGCCATAAAGGATGGTTTATTGGTTAATGGTTCTGATTAATAAATACGCTGATCAACGGCAGAAATATTGATCCGGCATTCCGGTGTAATGCCACTGCTAAATCAATATCCGGAAAGTTGCAACTAAACAGGCCTAAGTGAAGAATATTAAATTAATAAATAAAATCCATTCCCCCACTGCTTGCAGTTAAAGCTAACAGTTAAATAATATCAGAAAAGGGTTTTTAAACGGTTTTTCAGGTTTTCATACCCAAAATGCAGCAAGCTACTGTCAACCAACCCAATATCCCTTAGCAGGCGTTGGAATTTTAATATTGGTGCTTTTTGAAATTTGCAATTTGATCTTGCTTGCCCACCGTAGCTTTAGCGAAGGTGGGGTTTCTTGGTTCTTGTTTTGGCGTCTTGTTTCTTGATTATTCTTTGGATTCTTGGTTTCTTGGTTCTTGATTATTCTTTGGCGTCTTGGCATCTTGGTTCTTGGTTCTTTTTTCTAAAATATCCCATTTTCAGGGGATGCGATTCCCCTGAAAAAAAACGGACTTTAGTCCCCAAATACCGGCCTCCCGGCAAACTCCCTTTTTATGAAAAAAAGCCTGCTCTCCCTGCTGTTTCTTTTTACTGCCTGGACCCTGCTCTATGCCCAATCCCCTTCCGGTAAATACATCCTGGTGAAAGACAGTGATGGCAAAACACCCAGGGGCGGAGCGGAGATCTCCATGACTTTTACCACAGGAAAATTCAGCCTTAAGGCGGCCATGCCGGGACAAACTGTTACGGATAATGGCACCTGGAAAATCACGGGCAGCAATATCACTATTGCTTTTAAAGAAATGGAACAAGGTACAAAGACAGGCGCCTGGTCACTCACTAACGGCACGCTGACCCTTCCCTTTATGATGCTGAGTAATGGGAAAGGCAGTTCTACCTGGCAGCAGGCGGGTACCGCATTCACGCCCACCGGTACGGTGAATGAAGTGATCATCCGGAACCGGGATGGCGTACAAAAAATCATGAAGCATAAAGCCAAGGTGGATAGCTGGGCGATGGCTGATGCTAAAAAATACAAAGGCGGGCTGGCCGAAGCCTACTATGTAATGGGCAATCTATTCTACTTTAAAAAACTTAGACCTGAAGCAGTTTATGCGTTTGCCAAAGCGGCCGAGCTCAAACCAACCAATGCGCTGTACCTGAATAATCTTTCAAGCCTTATTATGGATTATAATAAGTACAGTGATGCCGTGATCCTGCTTAAAGAAGTGACCCGTAATTTCCCCAACCTCTCTTCTTCATGGGGTAACCTGGCCCTGGCACAACTCAAAATGGGAAATTATCCCGCCGCAGATTCGGCGATCCGCATTGCCCGCAGACTGGATCCGGAAAACGGGCTGTTCTGCTATACAGGCGGCAAGATCAAAGAAGGCAAGGGAGATAAGACCGGAGCGGCAAAGGATTTTGGTGAGGCCTGGGATAAGGGCTATGCCGGTGAAGGACGGGAAGGTGCAAAGAACGCCTCTTTGGCAAAAAAACCAGCTCCGCCAAAGAAGCCATCCAAAACAAAAGGAGAAGAAAAAAGAGATAAACTGGCTCAATGGGAAGGTCATTACGAAGCCGATGCCGTGAGTGCCCGTTCCGGTGAAACCGCCAAAGAAGCAAACACCACATTTGGGAAAGACCTGGCGCAAACCACGATCAACCTGCAAACCCTTGCCTGTGCCAAAGAGTTTTCGATGGACATCAGCAAATCCGGCAACATTACGGGTAGTGGTAAAGTGATGTATGTATACCAGGGATCAGCAGGTGGTCCGGTGACCGGGATGTCTCCGGCACCGCTTACCGCCCTGTACGGAGGATTTGGCACCAATCTTAAGGATGGGTTCCAGCTCCGTGACTGGAGTTTTACAGGTACCGTGGACGAAGAGGGCAATGTGGAAATTTCGGGTATGCCTTCGGGTGACCTGGACCTGTACAATGTAGGCGAATGGCAAAAGAAAAAAACCTGGTCCCCCTTTCCGCCCGATGCCGCAGGGGCTGCCATGAAAGGGCCCTTCCACATGAAAATTGTGAATGATGAAAAAATGGGACCCGTGATCAAAGTGGATCAATGGCTGGAACTGGGAGATAAACTGATCCGGCGGATCCATTACCGCGCTTATATCTATAGAAGTGATACTGATGTTTCCCCTGATTGTAAAACCCTTGGCGCCGACCCGGTAGCAAAATGCCCGGCTACTGAGTTCATTAAAACAAAAGTATCCTTCAATCCACGGGAAAATATCAGTATTGAGCAGTCGACCACCTATGCGCCGGGACAAGAGGCCCAACAGGAAATGGCGGTGAATATTGTTGCAGAACATGATTTCGGTCCGCTTACCGGCGAAGCCGAATTTCACCAGGATGGCAGTTATGAATTTTCTATTGGCGTTGGTGTGGATACCGAATCCTTCACCCATGGCGGCCCATTCAAGTTGAGTGAAAAACTCGCACTGGTTTACGACAGTAAATGCGGCTGGGGCGTAAAAGCCAGTGCCGGGGCTGAGATGGAAGGACTGGATACAAAAGCGGGCGTTTCGGTTGAAGGGGTGATATTCTTCAACAAAGGGTTGTAGAGCGTTGTTGACAGGTTAACAGGTTTACAAGTTGACAAGGAGCTGCTATTAGAAGATACCTTGTCAACCCGTCAACTTATCAACTTATCAACCTATCAACTTGCCTTCACCCTGATATTCTTGTAAAACACTTTACTTTTCGGATCATGGCCTTGCAGGGCAAAAGTGCCTGAAGAAAGGAGTCTTTCCTTCATACCCTCCGGACGTTCAACATTATCCGGTTCGGTATAGTCAACTACCTGTTTATTATTTATTGAAGTGGTGACGTGCTTTCCTTGTACCACAATATGGATCGTGAACCACTCATCGTCCTTCACGTAGGTTTCTTTCACATCCTGGATGGCATAGAGACTGGCCGTGCGGCGCCAGTCGGATTGTGAGTTATTGACCTGTACTTCATATCCTTTCTTTGGCCAGCCACTTTCCTGGTACTGTGTATGAAAATAAATCCCGGAATTGGAACCAGGCCGGGTCATTACATCCACTTTCAATTCAAAATTTTTGAAATTATGCTCCCCTGTCGGGCCGTCATAAAAAAGATGGGCCACATTGCCATTCACCACGATCATACCATCTTCGATTTTAAACGACTCAGCATTATTGCCCACTTTCCAGCCATCGAAGGATTGCCCATCGAACAGTTCCACCCATTTTTCTTTATCGGGCTGAAAGGAACTGAACAGGAACAGGATGGCAAGGGTGGCGAGGGTGAGAATGGGTTTCATGGAATTAAGGTAAGGAATTTTTAGTTGCTCATGCTTCGGCAAGCCTGCCTGTCCGGTAGGCAGGCTCCCCGCATTTGGCGGGGCAGGCAGCATGACAAAAGCCCATTCCCCTTTCCCGGGCAAAGAGGCACACTCCATGTCATCCTGAGTAGTCCCGCAAAATAAAAATCCAAGCTCCTGATGAATTACACACGGGACGTATAGAAGGACCTATTTCCTATTTCCTATTTCCTATTCTCTATTCTCTCCTACCCATTATCCTTCCACCTCCACAAATGCACGCAGGCATAAGTACGGTAAGGACTCCATTTCGCAGAAACTTTCAGCATTTTTTCCCGTAGTTGCTTCTTATCGCTTTTATCCAGTTTGTACAACTTAATCATGGCATTTTGTATTCCCAGGTCATCTACGGCAAATACATCTTCCCGGCCAAGGGCGAACATGAGCAGCATCTCCACGGTCCAGCGGCCTACCCCTTTTATTTCAGTGAGATAAGCGATCACTTCCTCATTGTCCATTTTCCGTAACTTCTTCGGATCCATTCCTTTCTCTATCTCAAACTGGGCGACATTTTTAACATAGCTCACTTTGGCATTACTGAGCCCAATGCCACGCAGCTGTTCAAAGGGCGTATCCAGAATCTGCTGAGGCAGGGGCTCCTTCCCTCCATATAAAGCAATAAACCGTTTATAGATCACATCTGCCACTTTGGTACTCAGTTGCTGGCTCATGATGGAGGCACAGAGATAAGTACAGATATTTTTCCTTTTTTTAAGCTGGTGAGGCTCCGCCGCTTCCACCAGTTTCTTCAGTTTTTTATCCTTTGATAAATGAGCGATATACTCCATGGATTTTATTTCAATGCGTTCACAATAGTTTCGAATATACGGCGGCGCAGCGGATTGAGGTTATAGTATTCGTTGGACGGCAAGAGGCCCCGTTGCTGCCGGTTGATCAGCAGGATCACGCTCAGTTCCATGGATGGCACTACGGCGATACTGGTGCCGGTAAAACCAGTATGACCGAAACTGCTTTCCGGAGCATTTTTCATAAAGGAATTCACCGGATCCATCATCCAGCCCAGTCCGTTATTGAACTGATCTTTTGTGAGAAACAAGTCCCTTGTTTTTTTACTGATCAGTCCGCCAGGTTCTTTATTGAGCAGCATATTCACCAGCAATTGCAAGTCTCCGGCGGTAGAAAATAAACCAGCGGCGCCATTCACGCCCTCACAGGCATACCAGCAATTACCATCATTCACTTCGCCTCGTAATAAGTAATTTCGCCAGCCATTCCACTGGTCGGGATTTATTTCTTTAAACACAAACCCCAGGCTGCTGTCGTGTACCATCCGGTATTCGTAAGGGTTACCGAACGAGGTAGGAACAACGACTCCTTTATAATTATTTTTTACCGGTGTATAAAGGGTCTGCGTCATCCCCAGTGGCCGGAAAATATTTTCCAGCTCAAACGTATCCAGCGACATCCCGGATACTGTTTCAATGATTTGTCCAAGTATGGCAAAGCCCAGGTCACTATAATGCCGCTCCTTCCCCACCGGATATTTCAACGGCAGTGATCCGATCAGCCCATAAGTAGCCAACTTCGTATTGGCCCGGTAATACAAGGGATACCATTCTAATAAACCGGACGTATGGGTGAGCAGCTGGCGGATCGTGATCTCTTTTTTATCCGCACTATTGAATGCGGGGATAAACTTCCCTACCCGGTCATCCGGATGCAGTTTACCCTGATCCGTCAACAGCATGATAGCCGTAGTGGTACCCGTGACCTTGGTCAGTGAAGCAATATCATATAAATGCGCAGGACGCAGTCTTTCTGGTTTCTTTAGTTTCTGTCCTTCGGGATCAAACCGCCTGGCATAACCCGCCGCCTGCTGATAAATGATCTTCCTTTTGTACTGTACCTGCAACACAGCACCGGGGATCAATCCGGAGTCTACATAACTGGCCAGTATATGCGATAATTCCTTCCGGAGCGGAGCATGCTCCTGCCCTTTTACCCATAGGGGGAAGGTAAGGGTAAACAGTATGTAGCGTATTATCTTCATCTTTCGTATAGCTTGTATTGAAGCCTGCCTGCCGATAGGTAGGTTGAAAAGTTAACAGGTTAACATGTTGACAAGGAAACCTTCTTAGAAGACCCCCTTGTCAACCTGTCAACTTTTCAACCTTTCAACCTTTCAACATGTCAACCTCTCAACCTTTTACCAACGGTCCCCTCGTCTTCCTCAGCAGCAACTCCGTATACCCCTCCTTCACAAAATCCGGTATTGACCCAACCTGTTTGAATCCAAAGTTGGTGTAAAGCTTCAATGCCCCCTTATTAAACTCCGATACACAAATAAAGAGATTCGGTGAATAGGCCGAAACACGTTCTTCGCAATAATGCAATAACCGGGTACCCACACCGCTGCCTCTGAATATTGGTGCGGCACAAAGTGTCTGAATATAGCCGCGGAAAGAGCCGGCAGTTTGTAAGATCGTAAAACCGGCAATCATTTCATCGTTCCATGCTACATGTACTTCCTTGCCCAACCCTTCAAAACCGAGGCGGCAGCGGGCTTTATCCATCCCCAATGTAATCCACGGGTCTGTAGCCGCCATCAGGTCCGCACACATATCAAAGACCAGCGGGTCATGACACTCACGGATTACTATATTCCTTGTATTGATCATTCATTTTTCTTTTAAGCAGATACAAAAATACGATGGTCAGTCCTGCATTCAGCCCGATATTCATAAAACCAAGGTCAAACTGGTAATAACGAGTAAATAATTCATTCAATGCGTAAGTTAATAAGGCAGCGCCTATACAAGCCAATGGCACCCATTTCTCCTTTAACTTATATGAAGTAAAGAAACCGGTGAGGTACAAACCCAGGAGCGGACCATAGGTATATCCGGCAATTTTAAAAATGGTATTGATGATGGCCCCCTGGCTGTTCCAGAATGCCAGCACTATGATGAACATAACGAGATTAACACCCAGCAATACCCGGTTCTTGATCTGTCTTCTTTCTGCAGGTGATTTTTTATCAAAATCCATAAAATCATAACTGAAGGACGTTGTGAGCGCCGTAATACAGGAATCAATACTGGCAAAAGTGGAAGCGATCACCGCGATAAAAAAAGCAATGGCCCCGGTCTTCCCGAAATAATGAAGGGTCAGGTCGGGATAAATGCCATCGGTATTCAGGATCTGTCCATTTTCCTTCAGCAGGGGTATCCCCTTTTGTTCTGTATATAGATACATCAATACGCCTAATCCGAGAAACAGGGTCTGTGCCGCAGCAATAAAAAAACTGAAACTGAGTACATTTTTCCGGGCACCTGCCGCATCTTTAATCGTCAGGGT
>JAKQJH010000163.1 GCA_029561255.1 Bacteroidota bacterium
AAATTAAAAAAAGCCGGGGCAGACAATGTGATCATGCCTGACTTTATCGGCGGTACGCATATGGCCACCCTGATCTCAAAACCGGATGTGGTCGAGTTTATTGATTTTCTTTCGGGCGAACAGGGCCATTCCATTCATATGGAATCGGTAAGTTTTGATGACCTGCCGGTCAATCTTAAAGACAAATCACTGCATGATGTGATGGGATGGAAAAAGACCGGAGTCAATTGTATCGGGATCAAAGATTGTGATGGTAATTTCCTGATTAATCCACCAGAAGATACGTATATCACACCGGGTATGCGGGTAATTGTGTTGGGTACGATTGAGCAGATCAGGGAGATGAAGGGGAACCTCGGAGAAAAGCGAGAAGCAAGAAGCGAGAAGCAAGAAGGGAACAGCCGCATTTCGTAAAGCGAGAAGTATTCACTTTATGCAGCTTTTTGTATTTCTCCGCGTTCTCTGTGGTTATAACAAAAAAGCGGGTATTGATTTTGTCAATACCCGCTTTTTATTATTTATAGTTCTTAGTTTTTCTTCACAGCAAGCAGTTCCACTTCAAAGATGAGCATGGAGCCACCAGGAATGGACATATAGTCAAATGCTCCGTAGCCCAGTGTATACGGTACATAAAATTTGTATTTGGAACCAACGGACATTAACTGCAATCCTTCGGTCCAGCCGGGGATTACCCCACGAAGATTGAATGTGATGGGTTGTCCACGGTCATAAGAGTTGTCAAATCCGGAACCATCTATAAATGTGCCCCTGTAATGTACGGTCACATCATCAGCGGCGACTGGTTTAATGCCTGCACTGTCTCTCAGTATTTCATATTGCAGTCCGCTGGCTGTAACCATTACCCCTGGTTTATTTTTATTTGCTGCCAGAAAATCCTCACCCGCTTTTATATTGCCTTTTGATTTTTCCTGTTGCAACAGGGTCAGGTAGTTATTCATGACTGTGTTAATGGAAGCCGAATCAACCAGGGATTTCTTTTTTCCAAATAAGTCGGTAATTCCACGGGAAACCAGGGTGGTGTTTAATTTTTTCACCCCCATTTCTTTATAAAAATTAGCCACATTAATACCAACGGAATAACAGGCAGAGTCATCAAAGTTTTTTAGCAGGGCTTTTGTTGGTTTTACAACAGTCTTTACGGGTGTTTTGGGAACTGCCTGTTGTAAGAGGGTAAGGTAATTATTCATGACCGTATTGCTGGTAATGGAATCAATCAGCAGTTGTTTATTGCCCAGGCGGTCATTGATGCCACGGGATACAAGCAGGGTGTTTAATTTTTTGGCCCCCATTTGCCGGTAAAAATTAGCTACACTGATGCCGACACAGTAGCCAACGGAATCATCCAGGTTTTTTAAAACAGGCTGCACTGGTTTGGGGACGGCTTTGGTGCTGGGTTTCGGAGCGGGTTTTGCTGCCGGCTTGGTCGTACCCGGCTGAGCGAAGAGCGTAATGGAAAAAAGTAGGGCAAAGACTACGGAAAAGCTGTTTTTCATGTACATTTTATTAGGGGCCAAAAATACAGTTTGGCCGGGGAAAACGGGAATCCGGGCTTATTTAATTTCAACGGGCTGGCTAAGCCAGATCAGTTTTTCCGGGAAACGGGCGGCATATCCATGCACCAGGTTACGGATAAAGCTGTTTTCGCGGTATTGTGTCAGTTGTTCCCGTAGTAAGGTAACCTCGGAAGCCGGGAATCCAGCTGGAAGATAGCCCATGCCATAAAAACTGCCTTCCAGCACCAGGATGCAGGAACGGTCTTCCGCTCCTAATCCCTGGTCAATGATGGCAAAGGATGGCCGGGACATTAATGAACGGATGGCATGTTGCACCCGCAGGTTATAATCAGCTGTACTTTCTTTTTGTTCACAGGCGCCCCCGCATCCTTTTTCTTCCGGGCCGGCACATGGGCCATTATCTTTCTGCAGGAAACAAAGCTTAGGACAAAGGGTAAATTCCCGGATCAGTTTACGAAGCAAGGCATGTCCATCTACCAGGTAATGGAAGGTGATGACCGGGTTTAACCGTTTCCTGTTTTTATCAATGGCCAGCCGTAAGTAACCGTTCTGGTCTTCATAGGTATAAATGCCATACACATCTTCCCATCTTTTTTGTGAAGCGTTGAAAACGGGCCATCTTTTTTTGATCTCGGCCGATTCGAGAATACAGGCCATCAGCTCGGTGCCGCAGCATTGGTAACTGATCCGGTGTACATGCTGCATGAAATGTTGTTTCTGGCGGCTCTGTGAGTTATTACTGAAATGACTGTTGACCCGGTAACGGATATTATTCGCCTTGCCCACATAGACCACTTTCCCTTTTTCATTATGGAAATAGTATACCCCGGGAGTATAGGGCAATTGTTCAAAGTCGGTTTTAGGAACATTCGGCGGAAGAATTGATTCCTTTGAATTCCGTTGCAGGCTTTTGGCAATATGCTGATCCTTGTCGTTTTGCAACAACAACTGAAAGACTTTAACGGTGGCTGCACTATCGCCCGTTGCCCGGTGCCGGTCATTAATGGTTATTCCGAGTGCGGTACAAAGTTTGCCCAGGCTGTAGGAAATGAGGCCGGGAAAAATTTTCCGGCTCAATCGTACTGTACAAAGCTTCTTTGTATTCAGGTCAAAACCGGCTTGTTGCAGATGCGATTTGACAAAAGAGTAATCAAAGTTTACATTATGTGCTATGAAAATACGGTCTTTAAGCAGGCTATGGATTTTTTCAGCGACCTCCTCAAATCGGGGTGCATCAGCCACCATTTTATCCGTAATGCCGGTCATTGTCTGGATAAAATAAGGAATAGGTTGTCCCGGATTGATCAATGTGGTATAATGATCCGTCACCTGCTCCCCGTCAAAGAGATGGATCGAGATCTCGGTGATCCCGTTGGCGGCCGCATAACTGCCGGTGGTTTCTATGTCGACGATGCTATACAAGGGAGTTGATAAGTTTACAGGTTGACGGGTTGATAGGGTAAAAAGTTGACAGGGTTACAAACAGGTTGACGGGTTGATAAGTTGAAAGGTTGACAAGGTAAACCCCGGCCTTGTTAACTTGTAAACCTTTCAACTTATCAACTATAAAAACGATCTTTGAAGCATAAATTTCGTGAAAATAAGTATGACTACCGCAGAAGAAGAAAAGTTTATAATGTTCCGGAACCGGCTGACCAAGGTTTACCGGCATCTGGGCAAACAGGCCAGGAGGCAGGGAGTATCCTGTTACCGGATCTATGATCATGATCTTCCGGAATTTCCTCTTTGTATTGAGATGTATGGTGAAAAATTATATGTGGCCGAGTACAAACGCTATCATGGGATGACGGAAGAGGAGCATGACAGCTGGATGGAACAGACAATGGGTGTGGCCGGGGAGTTACTGGGGGTGGAAAAAGCCAATATTTTTCTTAAACTGCGTCAGCGCAAACCCGGCCGGTTAGGGCAATACCAGAAGTATGATGCGGTGCAACATGAATTTCAGGTGGAGGAGAACGGATTGAAATTTATTGTGAACCTGAGTGACTATCTGGATACCGGATTATTCCTCGATCACCGCCTCACCCGGCAACAGGTAAGGGGATTGTGTGAAGGGAAGAAGGTACTGAACCTCTTTGCCTATACTGGTTCTTTCTCCGTTTATGCGGCTGCTGGCGGGGCCAGTGAGGTGGTGACTGTTGATTTATCCAAAACATACCTCAACTGGTCCGAGCGCAACCTGGCACTGAATGGGTTTACGGATCCGGCAATATACAAAACGGTACATGCGGATGTGATGCAGTACCTGAAGACATTACCGGCTGGATATTTTGACCTGGTTGTTATGGACCCGCCTACTTTCAGTAACAGCAAACGGATGGAGGATATTCTCGATATCCAGCGGGATCATGCGGAGTTGATCAATGATTGCCTGGCGGCGATGAATTCCGGAGGGCAGTTATTTTTCAGTACTAATTTCCGGAAGTTTCTTCTGGAAAAAGAGAAAATCCATACGGACCATGTAAAAGATATTACAAAAGCCACGACACCCTTTGATTTTGAAGGGAGGTTGTTTCGGTATTGTTATCATATCCGAAAGCCGTAACTCACCTGATCAGGGTATAGTATTCCAGCATTTTTTTTCTACTTTGTGCTATAAATACTTTAACCTGAGGCGGACATTATTTTCTTCCCTGATCACGATTGTTTTTTGTTTTCCTTTATTTCCAGTTGAAATGAAGGCGCAGCTTTATTTCAAAGGGCGTACGGTTAATGCCGAAGACGGCTTATCTGACGACCGGGTTACTTGTTTTTATAAGGATAAAACCGGATATCTCTGGATAGGCACCCGTAATGGGCTTAACCGCTATGATGGAAGCCGGTTCAAAATTTTCAGACCTGGAAAAAGTAACTCCATAGCCTCGGAAGTGATTCAGGGAATAACGGGTGACAAGGAGGGGAAAATCTGGGTGGCAACACCCTCAGGTATCTGTATTTATGATCCTGAGGCTGACAGTTGGGAATTGATTCAAACGCCACTCAAAAAAAACAAGAACAGCCTCCCCAATAACATGGTTTGGGATATCTGGTTTGACGCAAATGGACTTTTATGGATAGCGGTGGATGTTTTTGAATTTGTTTCTTACGATCCCCTAAAGAAGTCATATACATATTATAACTGGCCGGCGTTTGCCCGGACATCACCAGAACTGGCCGGAGCCGGAAATTATAATTCAATTCAACGTTTTAAGGCAAAGGATGATCATACATTTTATCTTGGAACGAGTAAAGGGCTTGTTGAACTGGATACACGGACCGGGCAGTTTCGGTTTCTGGGCGGGGGATATAATGCGGATGTGCACGCAATACATTATGACAAGGAGCGGGGTTTAGTTTATGTATCAGTTCAGTCTGGCCGTTTATTTTGTTACCGGGAAAATGACAATCAATTCAGTGAAGTTCAGATTGAACCGCTTTCCTATCCATCCCGGCAATTGATTATCCCTGATACCGCTGAAATCTGGCTGCCTGCAGAGACCGGTTTGCTCAGAATTTTTCCAGGTGCGGCAAAAGCAATTTGTGAGATGGGGAAACTCCCGCTTGATGGGACACTCCCAGAGGGTGGGGTGAACCGGGTATTTATTGATGATAGCGGGATTCGCTGGGTGGCAACAGTGAATGGCATTTTTTTGTTTGACTTCCGTATTCTGAACGCCGCATTTCTTCCGTTAGAGGAGGTTTCTCCCCGCCAGGGTATAAATAAAATGACGGGTCTGCTTTATGAAGCGGATCAGGACCAGTATTTTGTTTGTCTACGTGAGCCTGCAACTGTATTTCTGGTCAATCGCAAAAAAAAGGGGATACAGAAATTTACAAAATCAGCAGATGGTCAGCTTCTGGGACCATGCAACCGTATCAGGAAAGATGGAGCCGGGGATATCTGGCTGATGACAGATTTACACATCTATCGGTTTGACCGGGAAAAAGAAGAATTTATTCTTTTCCCCAGCCCTTATAAGGGGGAATGGGTTGGCTACAAAGATATGGCCAGAGATTCCCGTGGTAATTACTGGTTTGCCTCCTTTCGGTTTGGTTTGTTATTTTACGACATCAGGTTAAAGGCTTATACTGAGGTGCCGGGATTTAATCAACCTTACCGGCGGCGGGTGGCTACTGTATTGTTTTCTGATACAATACATAACGATCTATGGATAGGTACATCTGGTCATGATCTGCACCGCTATTCACTGAAAGACCAAAAGCTATACAGTTATGGTGAAAATAGTGGTCTTTCTGAGTTGTCCTCGTTGAATATGATTAATGATATCCGTGCGGATGCCGAGGGCAGAATATGGGTAGCCACTCATGCCGGAGGCGTTTTCAGGTATTTAGGAGAAAGTAAAACAGGTGCAGCATTTACCCGGTATTCCATGCAGGAAGGATTGCCGGCCAATGCTGTATTATCCTTGCAACCTGTAAAAAATGGTATTTGGTTTTTGACCGGAAGTGCGATTTCATTTATGTCATTCAGGGATCAGTCTGAAAAAATCACAACAACGGGTCAGTTTTTTTCGTTCAGTTCTTATGATTCTGAGGTAGGTATACCCCATACCCTTACAACAGGCAGCGGAGAAGAGGAACTGAATACAGCAGTTTCGGGGGGGCTTTTGTTTTATTATCCGCAGGCAGCGTATACAGGTCCAGGATTCCCGTTATTCGTAAACCAGATTCTGATAAACGGGAAAGAGCAGAATATACAACCAAGTGATATGTTGAAATTGCCTTCTGGTATCAGATCGCTGAAGTTATTTTTTGCCGCTTTATATTATGGAGGCCGTGATCAGCTGCAGTTTCAATACAGGCTCGAGGGGTATGACAGCAGCTGGATAAATGGTTCAGATCGTATGTTGGCAGAGTATCAGAACCTGCCTCCTGGTAATTACCGGTTCAGCCTTCGGGTATTGAATAAAGAAAGCAAGCAACTGACGGCTCCGGCCATATTGAAAATCAGGGTGCAACCCCGGTTCTGGCAGACCATGTATTTTATTATACCTGTTATTCTGCTTACAGGATACATAATTTTCCGGATTATTCGTTCACTGCAGCAAAAAGTAAAGGAACAGGAGCAACTGAATGCATTTGCCACTTCATTGTATGGACTTGCGGGTGCAGATGATATTTTCTGGGTGACTACCAGAAATTGCATAGATATTCTCGGCTTTGAAGATTGTGTAATGTACCAGATCGATGAAGAAAGGAACTGTTTGGTACAGAAAGCGGCTGCAGGTCCCAAAAACCCCGGCAGCGGGAGGGACGTGCTGAATCCGATTGAAATTCCCATAGGAAAGGGGATTGTAGGCGCTGTAGCGGCAACAGGTATTGCGGAAAAAATCAGGGACACCAGACGTGATAGCAGGTATATTGTGGACGATGAGTCCAGGTTATCTGAGATCACCGTACCCGTTAAAATTGAAGGTAAAGTGTATGCCATTATTGATGCAGAACATGGCAGTAGAAATTTTTTCAGGAAAAGACATTTAAGAATGCTGGAAAAAATCGCGGCGATATGCGCGGAACGGATCAGTAAATACCTGACTGAAGAAAAATTACGGGCAAAAATTGCCCGTGATCTGCATGATGAAATGGGCTCAACCCTTACGAGTATTAATATCCTCAGTAAAGTGGGAATGGAGACCGGGGAGGCCGGCAGTACTGTGAGTGGTTACCTTGAAAAAATTAAAGACAATTCAGCAAAAATGATGGAAAGCATGAGTGATATCGTCTGGGCCATCAATCCGGTGAATGACAACCTGGAACAATTACTTATCCGGATGAAGGAATTTGCGGCGGAAATGCTTGAACCAGCCAGGATTCAGTATTATTTTGAAACGGATGGGGAGCTGGAAAAATCATTCCTGAATCCGGAACAGCGGAAAGATGTATACCTGGTCTATAAAGAAGCCGTGACAAATGCGGTGAAGTACAGTGCTGCTACGGAAATGACGATTTGTTTAATGTACAGACAGGATAGTCTGCTCTTGCAGGTAATTGACAATGGGAAGGGGTTTGATGCCAGTCTTGAATTCAGTGGAAATGGTCTGAAAAATATGCAAAGCCGGGCAGCCGGTATAAAGGCTGTATTATCAATCCAGTCCATTCCCGGTACAGGTACGGTGATTTCGTTGAAAAAAAATATCACCTGATTAGGGTATAGATTAATTTAGGGAACTGCATTAAGTTGCAGCCCATAGTTTTATTTAACATGCCGGTCAGAATCCTTATATACGAAGACAATATTAATCTGCGGGAGAGCCTGAGTAATCTGCTTTCTTTAACAGGGGATTATCAGGTATGTGCCAGTTTCCCGGACTGTTCCGGGGTTATTCTGCAGGTAAAGGAGCTGATGCCGGATGTGATCCTGATGGATATCGATATGCCCCTCGTAAACGGGATTGAAGCAGTCAGGAGAATCCGTACATTTAACCAGGCTGTTCAGATTATCATGCTGACGGTTTTCGATGATAATACCCATGTTTTTGATGCCATGTATGCCGGCGCCAATGGATATTTACTGAAAAAATATATATCAGATAAGCTCATGCATTCCATACGTGAAGTACTGGATGGAGGTGCTCCAATGAGTCCGAGCATTGCCCGTATGGTAATCACCAGCATGCAAAAAGCGGAACCGGCCAGGGATTATCAGCTTACACCAAGAGAGAAGGAAATTCTGCAGTTTCTCTCAAGAGGGAACAGCTTTAAAATGATTGCCATCGAACTGAATATCAGCCTCGATACAGTCCGGACGCATATTAAACGCATTTACGACAAACTTCATGTCTGCTCGCAAATTGAAGCGGTGAGCAAAGCCATCAACGAAAAACTCGTTTGATTACGTTTCTGCCTTCCTGTACCCTGATCAGGTGACACATCATTGCGGTATTGTCTTGTATTCCTTTCCGCTCCATTTTTACAGTAAATAAAAATGCCGGAAAAATGAAAAAGACATTCCTCCTTTTTGCCCTTTT
Source organism: Bacteroidota bacterium (assembly GCA_029561255.1). Classification (GTDB taxonomy): domain Bacteria; phylum Bacteroidota; class Bacteroidia; order Chitinophagales; family Chitinophagaceae; genus JJ008. Next base: position 8,525 of record JAKQJH010000163.1, read on the forward strand.
TTTACCGATTGTGACGATAGTTGCCCAAAGTGTTGCCATCAATACGGATGGAGCTGCTGCACACACGAGTGCCGCATTGGATATCAAATCAACTGATAAGGGGATGCTGGTGCCCAGAATGACTACCGCCCAGCGGACTGCTATTTCCAACCCGGCCACCGGGTTGTTGATATTTGATACTACTACAGGCAGTTTCTGGTTTTATAATGGCAGTTCCTGGGCCAACCTGGTGGATAGTAATACCGGAACCTCTGTATGGGCGGCCAATGGCAGTGATATTTATAATACCAATGCCGCTAATGTGGGCATTGGGACTACAACTCCGAATGCCAATGCCTTATTACATCTTAACTCAACTTCAAAAGGAATGTTATTGCCAACACTTACCAACGATCAGATGACTTCAATCAGTAGTCCCCCGGTTGGTTTAATGGTATTTAACGCTAATACGAAGAGTCCCATGATTTATACGCAACGTGGATATCAGAGCATTCTTCCGGGAATATTTGGAACGCAGAATGCCTGGACCCCAATTTCACCCGGGCCAAGAATTATTGCCTGGGGAGTTGTTGATTCACTTCTTGCCGGAGGTGGAGCGACTCCACCAGATAATACCACACACGCAATTGGAGTCAAATCGGGCAGTAATAATTTTTCTGTAATATGGAATGGCCCTAGCAGGTGGGTTGAAATCACGTTGACTAACATGGACTATAAAACAGACAGTATGATTCTCTTAGTGACCCCGATTGGTAATGAAACATGGGATCAGGCTGTGTCTACAAGTCATACTAGCTCAGGTGTAGGGACACAAAGTCGTGCAACCATCAAGTTTACAGATGTTTCCAGATATATAAATGGTTATACCGGGAACTCGATTCGCCGGAGGAGTAAGTTTTCATTCATTCTCTATTCCTTAACAAGAGATTCTTATTAAATAAAGTGAAACAACTTTTAATGAAAAAATTGCTTTTATCTGTTTTCTGGATCTCAATAACGGGGATTTTGCAGGCTCAGTTGAGGATTGGGACCGGTACCCGGATCCGGTCTGCCGGGGGTACTTACCTGGTATTGGATAGTGTGGGTATACATAATGAAAGTGTGGCAATCCAACTGGAACCTGTTGTGAAATTTACCGGAGCCGGAACCGCTGCTATCAGCGGTTCTCAGGGCATAACATTCAATTCAATCCAGGTTGATAAAACTGCTGGTGGACAGGTCCGGTTATTTCAACACATGAATGTGTCACAGAGCGTCAGTTTTAATAATGGCTATATTGACCTGAATGGATTTGAAACAACGTTGGATGCTGCCGCTACGATCAGTGGCGAAAATGTGAGTGCAGGTTTTACCGGATCCGGGGGAGGATTTGTTTCAATCACCACTAATTTAATTTTCCCGGCGGGGGCGAATCCCGGAAACCTGGGGGCCATTATCAATGCGCCGGCTAACCTGGGAAGCACCATTATCCGAAGAGGACACCGATCACAGACAAACGGTGGCGGCGGAGGTAATTCAGTTTATCGTTATTATGATATAATACCGGCGAATAATACAGGGCTCAATGCTACGCTTCGTTTTTTTTACCGGGATGAGGAACTGAACGGCCTTTCTGAAAGTAACCTGCAATTATGGAAGAGTACAGACAATGTAAACTGGTTCTTGCAGGGATTCAGTGCACGTGATATTGTGGCCAACTATGTAACGCTCACCGGTATAAACAGTTTCTCCCGCTGGACACTTTCCACTCCTGGCAATACCCTGCCTGTAAGTTGGGGAAGTATCCGGCTGGACTGTGCCCTGTTGGCACCAGTACTTTGGTGGGAGACTTTATATGAACAGAATAGTATGCATTTTGAGATTGAGACGAGCGGGAATGGGAATGACTGGGTGAAGGCCGGTGTTATCAATGCGTCTGGAAATAGTCAGGATAAAAAAAGTTATCATTTTACAGATCTGCCTGGGAGAAAAGCGGCCTTTTACCGGATTATTCAGGTAGATGCTGACGGCCGGCGAAACAGCTCATCTGTTATCCGGAATACCTGTGTCAGTAATACGGCTTTACAGGTCTGGCCAAACCCAGTTAAAAAAACGCTTACGGTATCCGTGCATAGTGCTGTAAACGGAATAATCCGGCTACGGTTGTCAGATATTCAGGGTGCAACCATTCTGGTTTCTCAACGAACAGTAACTGCAGGCCCCAATCTGCTTACAGTGGAAATGGAACAACTACCACCTGCCATTTATCACCTGCAGGTATTTTCAGCAGGTGAAGAGCGGCCCGTAGTGATTCCGGTTGTAAAGGAATAGAAATAATTTAACGGGTGTTTTTAAAAAACCTATTTTATGAAATACAGCTATTTTTTACTGATTCTTTTTTTAAGTAATTCGGCTTTGCTCTCTGCCCAGTTGCAGGTTCGGCATATTGCCAAAAACAGGTCGATAGTAAAAAAGATAAAAGAGTCGATGGGGAAGGTTCGTTTTGAGTCAACGAATGGTTCTGTAACGGTTCAGTATGGTGTAAACCAGGGTACCTCTGATCAGCTAACCAGCACATCAAAATTGTTAAATAAAGCCATGTGTCTGACAAGGGAAGAAGTAAGGGGTCAGAAAAGTGAGTCTGAAATGTTAATTGCGGACGCTTCACGTGCCGGCCAGATACTACCGGGTGTGGTAATAGATGGAAGCAGCCTGTTGCTGAGTGGGGAATTCCTTTATCAGAAAATGGATAAACGAAAACCGGTTGTTTTCAGTACTGCAACAAATATGGCCAAGCAAACCAGTGTAACCGTTTCGCCGGCTACGGGTGAAAACTGTGAGGCAAAGCTGCGGACAGCAGTACAGCAACTGACACGCCCTTCGAATATGACCGGCATGCCCAATAAGGCGTCTGAAGCGGAAATTTCCTTATCCACCCTGGAAGAAAGTACCGGCCTGAGTATCGGGGCCTCTTTTTTTTACCTGGGTGTATCCGGTCAGAATAATTTTTCCTTTTCATCTGAGAAGTACCGTTATATGTACTTGTTTCGTTTTGAACAGGCCTGTTTGTCTGTGATGGCCAACTCCATCAGCAATGCAACGGATGTATTTACCGATGACACAAAACAAGGAGAAGACTGGTACTATATCCGTGAAGTGAAATATGGAAGAAGGCTCTATGTATTGCTGGAGAGTGAGTCGGAACTGGAAAAATTTTCCAACGAATTTTCGGCTGGTTTGAACTGGGGTTTAGTAGCAGCTGCCTATCAGCAACAGCATACCGGAAGCAAACTTCGCAGCATTACTAATGTCAGGGTATTGACGCAAGGGGGGCAGCCACTGGCTGTGACGGATCCTGCAAAAACCGACGCTGCCATTAAGAAATATTTTGAAGCTGGTTATGGAGAAATGGATATTGTACCGCTGTCTTTTAAACTGACCTCACTGAAAGGTGAGCCTGTAAGCATGATAACCCGGGCTTTTCTGGACGGCGAAAATTGTTTAAGTACCCAAAAGCTCCGTATCCGAATAAGTGCAATAGATTGTCTGCAAGCAGATGACGGGGCATCCGATATGAGTGAACAGCTATACGGGAAAATGGCGGTGCTGCTTTATCATAAAGGAAAGAAAGTGATGGTGGATGGGAAAACGCCGATACCGGATGCCGGAACCGCGGTCATCCCTTCCGGGTTTATCGGGTATGGTTCAGTGCAGGCTCCCTTCCGGGTAATTCAGGGCAAACCCAGACTATTTAGTGCTACTGAACAAGGCAAATATATCGATGTACAGTTGCCGGATCTTGATATGTTAATTGAGCTTAAGCCTTCAATGAAGGAGGAAGATGACCTGGGAGATGATGATCTGATTACAGAAAACAAGTTTAAAAAATCTGTCAGGCAAATGCTTTTGGAAGGTGATACAGACATGACTTTTGAATTTCGCCATGACAAAACACGGGTTTTGTTACTGGTAGAGATCCGTCCCCTTTATTAATATAAAAAGGCTGTTCCGATACTGGCCCTTTTACCGTGAACGGTTTCAGCATTACCAGCGGAACAGCCTCTTCGTTATCAATAAGATCAGAGTGTCTTCAGCACATCATTCATACTTCTCACAGCATCCGCGCTTTTATTAAAAGCGGCCTGCTCTGCTTCATTCAGTTTGAAGTCGATGATCTTTTCCCAGCCGTTTTTACCAATGGTAACGGGAACACCCAGACAGATATCTTTCTGTCCGTATTCGCCATCGAGGGCCACGCAGCAGGTAAAGAGTTTTTTCTCATCACGCAGGATGGACTCAACCAGGGCGGCTCCGGCAGCTCCGGGAGCATACCAGGCAGAAGTACCGATCAGGGCCGTCAGGGTGGCTCCCCCTACCATCGTGTCTTTCACGATTTTTTCCTGTTGCTCAGCACTCAGGAAATCAGTTACAGGGGCACTGTTCCAGGTTGCCAGGCGGATCAGGGGAATCATGGTCGTATCACCGTGACCACCTACCACTACGGCATTCAGGTCAGCAGGACTGCAGCCCAGGTGCTGACTTAATTGATATTTGAAACGGCTGCTGTCGAGTGTACCACCCATACCGATGATCCTGTTTTTGGGAAGTCCGGTAGACTGCAGGGCCAGGTAGGTCATGGTATCCATCGGGTTACTGATCACGATAATGATCGCATTGGGAGAATGTTTCAGGATGTTTTCACAAACTCCTTTCACGATACCGGCATTTACACCGATCAGTTCTTCCCGGGTCATTCCGGGTTTACGGGGAAGACCAGACGTAATCACTACCACATCACTGCCGGCTGTTTTTGAATAGTCATTGGTACTGCCGCTGATCTTGGTATCAAAACCAAGCAAGGTGGCAGTCTGCATCATATCCTGTGCCTTACCTTCGGCAACTCCTTCTTTAATATCCAGTAATACAAGTTCCTGGCAAAGCTCTTTACGGGCAATATTATCAGCACAGGTTGCACCTACCGCACCAGCGCCTACAACAGTTACTTTCATGTGTAAAAACGTTTATTTGAATGAATAATTATTTACTTGTCTGATACCGGCTTTTGCAGCCGGCGCAAAGGTAGCGGATGACCGTTATTTTTAACCTGACTGTTATCAGTTTTTGAAGGTCGCCAGCAGTTTTTCGATTGTCATAGACCCTTCATGGGTGCCGATCAGTTCCTTTTTCCGGTTATAAAAAGCCAGGAAGGGCAGGTTATTGATCATAAAATAAGTAGGCATCATGGTTTTATTGTCCTGGGTTATCGTGATGTTCTTAAAATTTGCCAGTTTGTATTTTTCCCGGAAAGCCAGCATGGAATCCAGGGGCATTGGCGTGGCCATCACAATATGAATATTGCTGAATTTGTCAATGTGTTGGGTGATCTGTTTGGTTTCTTCCTGGCAATGGGAACAGGAGGGGTTGAAGAGCATCAGCAATACGGCTTTATCCTTGGGCAGATCTGCTTTGGTAAAATAGCTTTTTCCATCGGGCAGCAAGAGACTGATCGGGGGGAATCCCGGAAACCGTTTATAGGGGGCCAGCGTGCTGTCTTTTTGAGAAAAGGAGGGCAAGGCCAGCAGGGCCAGTACCAGAATCAGTAACATTTTTTTCATGCATCAAAGATAAAAGGATTCGGTCAACGGATTATCGCAGGATTGTCACGGTTCCCTTCCGGAACAGGAGCTTACCCTGGTAGTCAACCGCCTCGGCCATCCAGATAAAACTCCCGATAGGCTGGGGCCGGCCATTGATCGTGCCATCCCATCCCTGTCCCGGGTTTTTTGTCTGGAAGACCAGCTGCCCCCATCGGTTGAAAACCCTGAAATAACGGAATTCTTTTATACCTACCGGGAAGGCTCTGAGCACATCGTTCAGCCCGTTACCGTCCGGCGAAAAACCGGTCGGGACATAAATCTCCGGTCCTTTATACACTTTGATCAGAATTTCATCCAGTCCTTCACAGCCATCAGCTGTAGTCCCCGTTACGGTATACCGGAAATCATAAGGAAGGGT
>JAKQJH010000173.1 GCA_029561255.1 Bacteroidota bacterium
TATGCAGTTGCCGCAACTGGGACTGGTCCTGTTTACGTTTGGCAATGTCAGTGCTGCCGATCATTCACTGGGCGTATTCGCCATCAAACCAAGCGGCGTGGCATACGAAGAACTGAGTCCGGATAAAATGGTGATCGTGGACTTTGACGGTATTACTGTTGAAGGCTCCCTCCGCCCTTCCTCAGATACTAAAACACATGCTGTATTATACAAACACTGGAGTAAGATTGGCGGTGTGGTACATACGCACAGTACTTATGCCACCGCCTGGGCACAAGCGCAACGCGATATTCCCATCTTCGGCACCACCCATGCGGATTACAATACCGTGGATATTCCCTGTGCCCCACCGATGAGCGATGAAATGATCAAAGGAAACTATGAACATGAGACCGGCTTTCAGATCCTGAACTGCTTTGCGGATAAAAAGCTTAATTACGAAGAAGTTGAAATGGTACTCGTGGGCAACCATGCCCCCTTTACCTGGGGAAAGAATGCCGCCAAAGCCGTTCATAACAGTGCGGTACTGGAATTCATTGCTAAAACGTCCCTGTTGACTGAACAAATCAATCCCAATGCGCCAAGATTAAAAGATGCGCTCAAACAAAAACATTACGAACGCAAACACGGACCGGACAGTTACTACGGACAATAATAAATTTAAAATTCAACACGCTATATGAAAAAAACAGGACTATACGTAATGGCGGCCCTTGCCCTGCAACTGGCTGCCTGTAATAACAGTACTGAAAAAGAGCAAAAAGACGGTACCGCTCAGTTAAACGCCAAGCCGGGTATTGGTGAAATGCCATTCGGCACATTCGAGGGTAAGCCGGTAACGGAATATACACTTACCAACGCATCCGGTATGCAGGTTGGCATCATTAACTATGGCGGAGCGATCAGTAAACTCATCACGCCGGATAACAAAGGCAAGATGGGGGATGTGGTTTTTGGTTTCGCTAACCTGGAAGGGTTTCAGCAAAAAGGCAATCCCTATTTCGGCGGATTGATTGGCCGCTTTGGTAACCGTATTGCAAAAGCCGGTTTCACGCTTGATGGTAAAAAATATACCCTGGCTGCCAACAATGGTGTTAATGCCTTGCATGGTGGTAGTAAAGGGTACGATAAAGTATACTGGACAATCGAGAAGCAGGCCGGCGACAGCAGCCTGAAACTGACTTATACCAGTCCGGACGGGGAAGAAGGGTATCCCGGTACTTTAAAAATGGAAGTGATTTATACACTTACATCAGCCAATGAACTGAAGATCGACTACAGCGCCACCACCGATAAAGCCACCCCGGTAAACCTGACCAGTCATGCTTATTTTAATTTAAGCGCCGGAGCTGACAGCACCATACTCGGTCATGAACTGATGATGAACGCTGCTCAATATACACCGGTTGATTCTACCTTGATTCCTACCGGTAAAATTGAAGCGGTAGCCGGTGGCCCGATGGACTTTAATACCGCCAAACCCATTGGACGTGATATTGATAAAATAACCGGTGGCTATGATCACAACTGGGTATTGACCCGCAGTGGAACCGGATTGGAACTGGCTGCGAAACTGGTACATCCCGGCAGTGGCCGTGTAATGGAAGTATTCACCACTGAACCCGGACTTCAGTTCTACTCCGGTAATTTCCTGGATGGCACACTCTCCAATACAAAAGGCGGTGTAAAATATGTTTGGCATGGTGCTCTCTGCCTGGAAACCCAGCATTTCCCGGACAGCCCGAATCAACCTTCGTTCCCAAACACGATTTTAAAACCCGGTGAGACCTATCACCATACCTGTGTCTATAAATTTTCCACTCAACCATAGTTGTCAAAACACTCTTTATGCAATTACCTGATTTAAAAAAATGGTCTGTCTGGTTTGTAACCGGCAGTCAGCATCTGTACGGAGAAGAAACCCTGAAACAGGTGGATGAACATTCTGCGAAGATCGCAGACACCCTTAATGCCGCTAAACATATTCCTGTACAGGTGATTTTCAAACCCGTTGTAAAAACACCGGAAGAGATATTCAACCTGATCAATGCAGCCAACAATGACAATAGTTGTATCGGGATCATCACCTGGATGCATACTTTTTCTCCGGCTAAGATGTGGATCAACGGACTGAAGATCCTGCGCAAACCGATGTTGCACCTGCATACACAATTCAACCGCGATATTCCCTGGAGTAGCATTGATATGGACTTTATGAACCTGAACCAGAGTGCGCATGGAGACAGGGAGTTTGGCTTTATCATGAGCCGGATGCGGATGAACCGTAAAGTGGTGGCTGGTCACTGGCAGGATCCGGAGGTACAAAAGAAAATTAATAGTTGGGCCCGTGCGGCTGCCGGCTGGCAGGACTGGCAGGGCGCCCGTTTCTGCCGCTTTGGTGATAATATGCGACAGGTAGCAGTAACCGAAGGCGATAAAGTGGAAGCCGAAATAAAATTCGGTTACAGTGTGAATACCTACGGCGTAGGTGACCTGGTGGCCGTAATCAATAAAGTAAAGAATGCGGCGATTGATGAGCTCATTGCAGTATACAATAAAGAATATAAACTGGCGCCTTCTTTGAAGAAAGGCGGCAAACAATATGAGTCATTAAGGGATGCGGCTAAAATTGAAATCGGCATGCGGACCTTCCTTGAGCAGGGTGGCTTCAAGGGCTATACCGATACGTTTGAAGACCTGCATGGGATGAAACAATTACCCGGTATTGCATCACAACGCCTGATGGCAGAAGGCTATGGCTTTGGTGGTGAAGGTGACTGGAAAACAGCTGCACTGGTACGTGCCATGAAAGTAATGGGCAGTGGTTTACCCGGTGGAAATTCGTTCATGGAAGATTATACTTATCATTTTGAACCAAAGAATAATTTAGTCCTCGGCTCACATATGCTGGAGATCTGTCCGAGTATTGCCGGTGATAAACCCAGTTGTGAAATACACCCGCTTGGTATTGGAGGTAAGGAAGATCCGGTTCGCCTGGTATTCAATGCCGGGGCTGGTCCCGCACTGAATGCCTCCATCGTGGATATGGGTAATCGTTTCCGTCTGCTGGTGAATGAAGTGGAAGCCGTGAAGCCGGTAAAAGCATTACCAAAACTGCCAGTAGCCCGGGTATTATGGAAACCGATGCCGGATATGGTCACTGGTTGCAGTACCTGGATACTGGCCGGAGGTGCTCACCATACCTGTTACAGTCAGAATCTCAGTTCCGAAGGCATGCAGGACTTTGCTGAAATGGCCGGAATTGAATTTGTCCTTATCGGTAAAAACACGAATCTTTATCAATTCAAGAACGAATTGCGCTGGAACGACGCCTCTTTTAAATAAACAACCAAAAATCAATTGACATGAGTGGTATTTCAACCCTTGATATTCTCATTTTCGTCATTTATTTCATCCTCGTAGCCGGTTATGGTTACTGGGTGTATAACAAAAAAAAGAAAGCAACTGTAACTGCCTCACACGATTACTTCCTGGCCGAAGGATCGCTGACCTGGTGGGCTATCGGGGCTTCCCTGATTGCCTCTAATATCTCAGCCGAACAGTTTATCGGAATGAGTGGTAACGGTTATTTCGTAGGGATCGCGGTTGCGGCCTATGAGTGGATCGCGGCGCTGGCCCTGATCATCATCGCGGTCTGGTTTATGCCGGTTTACCTGAAGAACAAGATCTATACCATGCCGCAGTTCCTGAAACGGCGGTATAATGAAAGTGTATCACTGATCATGGCGATCTTCTGGTTATTGCTTTATGTGTTTGTCAATCTGACGTCTATTCTTTATCTCGGTGCGATTGCCATCAGCGGACTGATCGGACCTGAATACCTGCACGTGGTCATGGTGGGGCTGGCCGTATTCTCCCTGATCATCACCCTTGGTGGTATGAAAGTGATCGGGTATACGGATGTGATCCAGGTAGCCGTACTGATCATCGGTGGTTTTGCCACCATCTATTTCGCTCTGACCATTGTCAGTGAAAAATTCGGACTGGGCAGTGATGCTGTTGCGGGTTTCAAAACCCTGATGCAGCAGGCGCCGGATCATTTCCATATGATCCTGCAGAAACCTACTGCTGCTTCTTCCCAGGAAGACGTCAATAAATACCTGATCCTTCCCGGTATCGCCATGTATTTTGCCGGTCAGTGGATCGTGAACCTGAACTACTGGGGTTGTAACCAGTATATCACGCAGCGTGCACTGGGTGCTGACCTGGAAACCGCCCGTAAGGGGATCCTGTTTGCTGGTTTCCTGAAACTTTTAATGCCGATCATTGTGATGCTGCCCGGTATTGCCGCTTATGTATTGCATCAGAATGGTCATTTAGAAAGTCTGCGTGGTATGGATGATGCTTACTCAGCTATTCTCGGATTCCTGCCATCCGGTTTAAAGGGACTGGCCATTGCAGCCCTGACCGCTGCCATTGTAGCCTCACTGGCGGGTAAACTGAACAGTATCGGAACCATTTTCACGCTGGATATTTATATGAAATATTTCAAAAAGGAGAAAGTGGAAAGTAATGAGAGCAAGGAGAAGAACATGGTTTGGGTAGGCCGGATGGCTGCCCTGGTCTCTATTGCAATCGCCGTCATTTTTGAGTGGAAAGACATGTTGGGTATCAGTGGCGAAGGTGGATTTACGTTTATACAGAAGTACACCGGCTTTATCAGTCCGGGTGTATTTGCCATGTTTATCCTGGGTATGTTCTGGAAACGCACAACGGGTACGGCTGCAGTAGCCGGTCTGCTCACCGGATTCTTACTGGCTATCTTCTTCAATAGTTTTGCGGTTCCATTAATGGGTAATGAGACAATATTATATACCGCTTTCAAAAACAAAGATGGTATTTATGAAATTCCGTTCCTGATCAATATGGGATGGGCCTTCTTCTTTACGATGGTGGTCATGATCGGTATCAGCCTGGGCGGACCGAAAGTAAATCCCAAAGCCTTTGAACTTGACAGTGAGATGTTTAAAGTGAAGCCCGGTATCCTGATCATGATTGTGACCACGATTATGATCCTGGCTGCTTTATATATTAAATTCTGGTAACCGGAAATTAGCAGGATTATGGCCATTGATTTATATAAAAAAGAGGATCATTTACTGCTCGCTGTGGACTGTATCATTTTCGGTTTTGACGGCAGCCGGCTGAAGGCCCTGTTGGTCAAACGGAATCTTGAACCCGGACTCGGCAAGTGGTCACTCATGGGCGGTTTTGTGAAAAAAACGGAGAGTGTGAAAGAAGCAGCTACCCGGGTGCTGAACCTGCTGACCGGTCTGACCGATGTATATATGGAGGAACTGGGTTGTTTCGGGAATGTAAACCGAGATCCCGGTGGCCGTGTGGTGTCTATTGCCTTTTTTGCCCTGATAAAGATCAATGACTATAGTGAGTCACTGATGAAAGAACATAATTCCAAATGGTTTGAACTGGATCATCTTCCCGCGCTCATATTCGATCACGGGGAGATGATCAGTCAGGCCAAGGAAAAATTAAAAGATAAAGTATCCACGCATCCGGCCGGCTTTACCCTGCTGCCCCGCAAATTCACCCTGCAGCAGTTGCAGGGACTTTACGAAGCCATTTATGAAAAAGAAATGGATAAGCGCAATTTCACCCGGCGGATCCTCGAACTCGGTATTCTGAAAAAACTGGAAGAGAAGGAAAAGGAATCATCCAGGAAAGGGGCATTTCTTTTTGTTTTTGAAAAGACCAGGTATGAGAAACTTTCGAAAAAAGGTTTCCGGATTATCTGATCGGCGTCTGCGCACCATTATTCCCTTTTATTTTTCCCGTCCAGTGACACTATCTGTAACCAAAAATGCTCAATGGCATTCACGGCTTCGAGGAATTTGAATACCTCTACCGGTTTGGTGATATAGCAATTGGCATGGTGTTTATATGAAAGGGAAATATCCTTTTCAGAGGATGAAGTGGTCAGCATGATTACCGGGATATGCCTCACCCGGTCGTCATTCTTTACTTCCTGCAGTACTTCAATACCGCTTTTAAGTGGCAGATTGATATCCAGCAGTATAATATCCGGTTCTTTGGCATCCTCGTAGGGGGCTTGTTTGAATAAAAAGTCGAGGGCATCTTTGCCATTCCTCACCACGCTGAATTTATTGAGGATTTTACTTTCTTCAAAGGCTTCCAGTGTCAGGACAATATCCCCTTCATTATCCTCTACCAGTAAAATATGTACTTCTTTCATAATTAATCATTCTGTTTTGGAATGGTAAAATAAAAACTACTTCCGGCACCCGGGGTGGATTCCACCCGGATACGCCCGTTGAGTTTTTCTATAATTCTTTTTACAATCGCGAGTCCGATTCCCGTTCCTTCATACTCCATACGGGAATGCAGTCGCTGAAAAATAATAAATATTTTTTCAAAATATTCTTCTTCAATACCTATTCCGTTGTCCTCCACTTTTATAGTCCAGTCTGCAATTCCATCCTGTACACTGATACTGATCCGGGGTGGCACATCCTTACGGCTATATTTTATTGCATTCCCTACCAGGTTATGGAGTACCTGCATAAAAGCCGATCGGTTAGAAAACAGCATTAACTCTGACTCGCAACGGACTTCGCCGGCCTTCTCCTCAAGCTGCCCTTTCAGCAACTGAATCACCTGACCAGCTACTTCTCTCAGGCTGAATTCTTCAAACTTACCTGCATCATATTTGCCGGCCCTTGAAAAATCAAGAAGCCCGGTAATTATATGTTGCAAATGGGCTGACCCGTCGACCGCGAAATGAATATATTCTTTGCCTTTATCATCCAGGCTGTTTCCGTATTTCTTTTCTAGCAGGTTTAAAAAACCGGAGATAGTCCGCAAAGGAGTTTGCATGTCATGTGAAATGATCGAGGCATATTGTTCCAGGTTACTGTTTTTATCAAACAAATCCATCTGCATCAGCCGTTGTTTCTCCATACTGCCTGACAAACCATTCATCAGTTTTGGCAGCAGGAAGGAAAAGGTGAAACTCAGGAAGACCAGGTTGGAAGAAACCACCATCCACTCACTCACCGGTATTTCATTCACCACCGCAAACGGGGCCATATCCCAATGGAGTACCAAGGCAAAAATCAGGCAGGCTGACAGGTTGATACAGCTCCACCACCAGGCATAGCTGACCGGTAAGATCAAAAGTGCAAATATAGCAGCGGCAAACAGGAAAAGCAGTCCAGGGCCATTAATGCCGAGATAGAGCAACATGTATGAGGCCACATAATACAGGCAGAAAACAAAAAGGAATTTCCTGGTATTCACAGAAGGCAGGCGGGCAAAACCAACCAGCCAAAGCCATAGAAAGGCTACCAAATCCAGGATGGCCAAAAGTGGCACTTTGCTCGTAAATGAAAAGATGACTCCTGGTATCACTGCTATCAGGCTCAACGGAATCATTATTTCCATGGTCGCGGAAAACAATGTATCCTGCCAGTATTCAACCCGATCTGTTTTACCTGCCCCGGAATCAATACAGTTCTGGCGGATCTTTTGTTTATATGCACTAATGAGTTTCATTCTTAATCCACCTGTTTATTCCGTAACCATTGGTAGCGTGATTTTAAATTCAACACCACCCCCTGCTGCCTGATCGGCCTTCATTTCCCCGTTCAGGTACTCAATGATACGCTTCGCAACAGCCAGTTTATTCAGGGTACTGTCTGCTGATAATTGCTGAGACCTGTTGTGAAACAAACGAAACAGGTCGCGCAGTTCACCGGGTACAGGGTCAGGTACGTTACCCGTACAGGTAATTTCCCATTTTTTGTCTGCCTGCTTTACCCCGATCTGCAGCCGGGGCTGCTCATCTAAAGGTACATGAAACAGCAAATGGTCTATCACATAAGTAAATACTTCCTGTATTCCATCCACATCGCCCTGAACTACCGGGAGTACGGGGCAACTGATCATACAATTACGGGTTTCCAGTTTTCGTTTTAATTTTCCTGAAGCACCGGCATAGGCTATATTGAGATCTGCTGTGGTGGGTTGAATGTTCTTAACGGCCCGGTAATAAAAAAGCAGATCCTGGATCATCAGGTCCGCCCGCTCCGCCCCATCAGAAGCATAACTGACATATGATTTAGCTTTTTCATTCAGCGAATCACTGTACTTTTTCAGCAACAGATCCATAAACGACTTTACCATCCGGACCGGTTCACGCATATCGTGCGAAACAGCGTAAGCAAACAATTCGAATGAATCCCTTGATTGTTGTAACTGTGCCTTTAATAAGGCTATTTCTTCATCTTTATCCATAGAATAACTTTTTAGTAGTTGTCGGCCTAACTGATTTCAGCAGTAGCGCGAATCGCTCCATCAATCCTTAATTGACCGGATGGTAAAATAAAATGTACTGCCGATGCCCGGATCGGATTCCACCCAAACCTTACCGCCCAGATTTTCCACAATTTTTTTAACCACTGCCAGGCCGATACCAGTACCCTCGTACTGGTCTTTCGGGTGCAGTCGTTGAAATATGACAAAGATCTTCTGCAGGTATTCTTTTTCGATACCAATTCCATTATCACTAATGGCAATTTCCCAATACTCCTCCACTGGCCTGGCAGAAATTCGTATTACGGGTGGCGTATCCGGCTTTCTGTATTTAAGCGCATTGCTTACCAGGTTATTCATAAGCTGTACCACGGGTGCCATATAATTATTAATCACTGGCAGCTCCGCAACTTCAACGACGGCCCCGGTTTCGTTGATATCTGTCTGGTGCAACAGGCGTATTTCCTCTACCACCATATTCAGGTCAATTTCCTCGATAGCTGCATTGCCTTTTCCCACTCTTGAGTATTGCAGGAGGCCCAGGATATTCTGACGCATACGGTTGGCGCCATCAACGGCAAAATCTATATACCGGCGACCCCGGTCATCCAGCCGGATGGCGTAGCGATCTTCCAGTTTGGTCAAAAAACTGGTTATCATGCGTAAAGGTTCCTGCAGGTCATGCGAAGCCACGTAAGCAAACTGTTCCAGTTCGGTATTGGAGATTTTTAGTTCCCTCGTCTGCCTCACCAGATCCTCATTCAGCTTCTTTTGTGCAGCACTGCTATTGAAGCGTTGAATAGCAGATGACAAACTGGAACACAGACTCCGCATAAAGAAGATTTCACCCTCAGCCCATCGTCTTTCATGGTAACATTCCTCCACGCCCACCACCCCTTCAAGTACAGATCCGGCAAACACCGGGAGAAATAAAACAGATTTAATTCCTGAATGAACTAACACCTGTCTGAGGAGGTTATCCGGCAATTCGCTAAGCACTGCCATATAAGGCTGATCCGACAATAAAACCTCTTTTACTTCCGGGAATGAATCAATGGGCAAGACCTCTGTTTCCACCGGATCAATCGCTGGCATATCCTTCCCTTTCAGCCAACCGATCCGTTGGCGGTACATGGACTGACCCGTTTCTTTATCCGTATAAATTTCCTTATAAAAAATCTGATCGGCCATGATCGTATACCTCGCCAGATCAAAGGAATTCTTAATTCCATCAAACCAGTTTTCATTACTCAGGAAGATCTGCGCCACTGTAGCAATGGCGGATAAATAACGGGTCCGTTGCTGTAATTCAATTTCGGCCAGTTTCCGGGCATGAATATCCTGGAAGCTGCCATAGATCCTTAAACATTTGCCATTGGCCATTTCAGGTGTACCGATAACACGTACCCAACGTTGATTTCCTTTGGCTGTAACATGCAGGAGTTCGAGGTCATAGGGAATGCCCTCCCCGATCGCTTTTAACACGCTTTCTTCGAGCCGGGACTTATCTGAATCCTGATAGAACTGGTAAATTTCCTGCAGCACCGGCTGGTAACCGGGTTCCACTTCATGAATCTCACGCGTTACATCTGACCAGATGATCTGCATGGCAGGAAGTTCCATTTCCCAGGCGCCAATACGGGCCAGACTGGTGGCATCATGCAGTAATCGCTGCAATTCTTTCTGCCTGGTGATATCCTTTGCCACGGTATATACCAGATCCTCCCCTGGTATTTGCTGATAGGTCCAGCCCAACCAAACCGACTTCCCGGATTTGGTGATATAGCAATTCTCAAAATAATTCGAACCGGAGATTGAAGGGAAAGTTGCCGTGATTGAATTGGTGGCAGATATATAATCCTGGTGAATAAATTCATTATATGGACGACTCAATAATTCTTCTATCGAATAACCCAGTATATCATAAGCAGCAGGATTGATTCGTTTGAAATAACCATCAAATCCGACAACGGCAATAATATCAGGCGCCGTATTAAAAATTAAACTCAGTTCATTTTCGAGTTGTTTACGTTTGATCTCAGACCCCAGATCTGCTTCGAGTCCCCTGAACAATTGTTCAAACTCCGACAAATGAGCCGACGGCTTATCAGTCAGTACAGCCAGCACCCCGATCAGTTCTCCACGGTTCATCAATGGAATGGCTAACGCTGATTTAAACCCTGCTTTCTGAACCCCTGCCCGGCGACGCAGACTCGCATGTTTGTCAAAGTCATCCACGATCACCAATTCACGGCGAGCCCAGACCTCTTTCAGTAATCCACCATCAGGAGTGAGCGTATTCAATGCTTTGTTCTCTGCGTAGTAATCCTTTGACGCTTTAGTAGATGCAAAACTGGCTACCAGGCTAAGGTGTTGTTTGTCGGCTGTCAACAGCCATGTTTCGGCCGCTGTAAAATCGCCAAACTCCACCAGTTTCTTCAATACACTATCAAGGGAGATAACCAGGCCTTCAATCTTTTTGAAGGTGCTACTTACCATTTCCATGAAGCGTCGTTGTTGTTGCAGTTTGAATTGTGTGGTAATGTCCCGTTGAATCGCAAAAAAATGTGTAATCCGGTGATTTGCATCAAACACGGGTTTTACCATCATTTCCACCCGGTATTCCTTTCCTGATTTAGTATAATTAATAATATTGACCGAACAGGGTTCTCCTCTTTTTAATGCAAGTGATAGCCGGTTCATTTCCGCCCAATCCGACTTAGGACCTTGTAACAGAGCCGGCGTTTTTCCTATCACTTCTGCCGGTGAATAACCGGTCATTCGGGAAAATGCTTCATTTACATAAATGATTTCAGGTCCCTGATCCGTATTCAAATCTGCCCGGGTAATCACCACTGCATCGCTGGTATTCGTCACCACACTTTCGAGCAGGCGCAACTGTTGTTCTTCCTCCCTTTTTACTGTAATATCCCGGATCGCTCCGATAATACGTATGGGCCGGCCCTGATTATTCCGTATAATATAAGCACGGTCAGACACATAGACCAGCTGCCCCTTTTTCCGGATAATACGGTATTCAAGCTCCCAGCGATTCTCCTTCCCTTGCAATACGGATTCCACTTTTTGCGTAATCAACATACGGTCATCCGGGTGTATGTATTCGAGCCAAACACTCAGGCGCCATTCCTGCTCTTTCAGTATTACGCCGAGAATGGTGTTAAATCCATCTCCGCAAAAGACTTTATCAGTAACTAAATTCCAGTCCCAGATTGCTTCCGAAGTAGCTTTTGTAACAAAGCCAAAACGCTCATGACTGCGCTGAAGTCGTTGATCCTGTTCATATGATTCAATCAGAATAGATATAAGCACTGCAGCCCGGTTAAAAATTTCAAGCTCAAACGGAGAAGGCATTCTTATCTCCTTATAATAATTTGCAAAAGTGGCTATAACCTTTCCTTCCGGATTAAAAACAGGAGTCGACCACGACGCCCTTAATCCGGCTGACAGGGCCAGTTTTTTGTATTTCTTCCATAAATTACTTTTCCTGATATCAGATACAATTATCTGTTTTCCGGTATACGCTGCTGTACCACAGGATCCTTCTTCCGGACCAATCGCCAATCCATTCAATGCCTCTGCATAAAATAAAGGCAACGAAGGGGATGCCCAGTTATACACCTTTCCTTCACTTACACGTAGGATCGAGGCACTTAATCCGGTTATAAGTTCTTCGAGTCCGGTCAGATAATCCTTTAAAATAATATCGATAGCCGTTTTACTTTTAAGCGATTTCTCTATAATATTCCGTTCCAGGTGATCCATCTCCTGTTGCATCATTTTTTCTGAGATATCATGTGCCAGAACCAGCATACAGTCGCTGTCCCCGATACGGATCTGTTCTCCGGAAATGTCCACCTGCTTCAGGCTCCCGTCTTTATTCTGATGGGTCATTACTCCAAAATGAATAACCCCTTTCACCCGGTTTGCTTTTTCAAGCTGCTCATGTAACCGGGGTATTTGTTCCTTTGGACGAATATCCAGAATAGTCATTGAAAGTAATTCATCCCGGGTATACCCATATTGCTCTGTCATCCGTTTGTTCACATCCAGTATCCGGTGTGTATGTAGATCAAAAATGTAACTGGGTACCGGACTTGCTTCAAAGAGACTGCGGTACTTGTATTCTGAATCGGATAATTTCTGCTCTGCCTTCATTCGTTGAGAAATATCCTGTACCGTCCCGAAAAGACGAATCACCCGGCCTTTCTTATCCTTTTCACTGTAACCAAACTCTTCAATATACTTTTTCTCTCCGGCCGGAGTAAGAATACAATAGTCCAGGCTAAAGTCGCCCCCTTCCCTGCGGGCTTTTCGCATAGTTGTCTCCACTCTTTTCCGGTCTTCTTTTGAAACCTGATTGAAGAAAGCCCCAAAAGACTGCCGGATCTGTTGACGGGATACCCCGAAAATATCATATACTGAATCGGACCAATAGCTCTTTTTCTGAAGCAGGTCATAACTCCAGTTACCCAGCAAGGCCAGTTCCTGCGCTTCCTTCAACATGGATTCGCTTTGCCGGGAACGACTCTTAACAAGCAGCTGACTGATATAAAGGATCAGGCTATCAGCAATGCTATTCAGCAGGGATCGCTCGTACTTCAGAAAGGGGCCTTCATCCGCATCCGGCATCTTCTTTTTGTAATAAACCGTAATAACGAGCTTTCCCCCGGCTTGTACATCCCGTTCAATCAACTGATTCCAGCGGGTTTTCCTGAAACCGGCCGATCTGAATTCCGCTTTGTTATAAATTATGGAACAACAGGTATGTGACGGATATTGCCAACCCTTCGGGATCAGTTTGACCGCGCCATGTAATAATTCATCCAGTCCCGGTGCGGTGGCAGCCAGTTTGGTAATCCCATAAAGACAGGCTTGCTCTTTGATGCGCTCATTCAGGTCATACAGAACAGCATCCAGCCGGTCCTGCTTTTGTTTCGCCTCCTTTGGTGTATTCAGTTCTTCCAACCGGATCACATCATCCAAAATAAAAGAACGAACGCCACGGGGCGTTAAATAAAGTGTACGGGCACTGGTCTTTGTTTTGTCTTTAGCAGTCCGTACGTTGAATTTAAAAAGTTTAAGCCATTCAGTTAAGCGAAGAGTAACCGCTTCCGGCAGCGGGTTCGTGATCAACAAAGCAGCATCACTGTTTTCAAGGAGCGGAGTCAGGAGTTGTTTCAGGAAAGGAAAACTTTTATGTTCGGATCCGATCGATAACAGAACGGAAGGCAGACCGGCAGGTTTCTTTTTCCTGGTTAACCCAGCATTTCGTGTTGTATTCCTGGTGGCCATTTTGTTCTTACGATCCTTTTGTAATAATTGCTTGCTGCTATTCTGTTTCCGGACTTATCATGCCTTGCAGTCATCCACACCTGGCAACCTAATCAATATTCCCGGATTATAGTCTAACCGGCATCAGCAGCCAAAATGATCATGACACGGATTGGCAATAGCTATACCCGGTAAGACCGGGACGGGCAATCGACAGTGCTTAAGAAGATTGCTTATTCAGAGGAATGGTAACCAGTACCTGGCACCCCTTTCCCGGTTCAGAAAAAATAACGGTCTTACCGCCAAATAATTCAGCCCTTCTTTTCATATTAGCGATTCCAATTCCTTTTTTAACACGGGATAAGTCAAACCCTATCCCATTGTCTGTGATCTGCAAATTCAGTTTCCCGTTCTCCAGATCCACACATATATCCACTTTGGAAGCCTGGGCGTATTTCTGAATATTCCGGAGTTGTTCCTGTAAGATCCGGTAAAGATTTAACTGCAGATCATGGCCCAGATCCAGGGCAAGTACCTGTTCGCTGACTACACAATCAATCTGCATTTCGTCCCCGATAGAGAAATCATTAATCAGCCGTTCCATTGATTCTTCCAGGCTGGATTCATCAAAAAAAGCGGGTGCCAGCCGATGAGAAAGGTTTCTGATTTCCCGGATCGCCAGCCCCGTATTCCCTTTGGCCTGCTCGAGCAGACTGACCGTTTCCTGCTGCAATTCAGGTTCCAGCATACTCATATACATCTGGGAAGAGGCCAGTATCTGGCATACGTTATCGTGGAGTTCACTACCTATTTCATACCGTTCATCTTCCTGTGTTTTTATAATCGCCCGTGTCATTTTCTTTTCAAAAAGAAGTTTCTCGGTAATATCGATCGCAATAACAGAGCGCAGGTATTTTCCCTCCAGGTTAATACTGGTGCCGTATAATTCCATATATACGATCTCACCTGTTTTTTTCTGAAAGCGGAGCAATTCCGCATGCGAGTTGGATGTATCTTCCAGTACTTCTTCGGCCATATGCCTGGCCATCGTTACATCGTCTGTAAAGACGAGATCCATTACACTCATGCCTTTCATTTCCTCCTCGCTGTACCCAAAAAACAAAGTGGCTGCTTTGTTGACCTGCACCATTTTTGTAGTAGCCGGATCATACACATACATCGGTTGCGGACTTTGGTGAAACAAGGTGCTGAACCGTTCTTCCGACTCTTTCAGTTGTTTGTATATTTTCTTTCGTTCGATGGAGTAGATAATGCTTTTGTACAGGACATCTGAAGTAAGATCATCCTTTACCAGGTAATCGGACACCCCGAAACCGATTGAACGGATACTGAAATCGATATCGGCGTTTCCGGTCAGTACGATCACCGGCAGGTTCCCGGCCATGGCCAGAATTTCCATTACTAATTCGGTGCCGCTTTTATCCGGCAGGGTCAGGTCAAGGAGGATCACATCCAGCGACTGTGCCTTCGACGTCAGCAATCCGGTGGCTGTTTTAAAATCAGGCGCGTGATAAATGGTACAGGAAGAAATCCGTTCTTCCAGAAATTCGGTAACAAGCACATAATCCCCGGGATTATCTTCAATGGCCAGAATACTATAAGGGTGTTTATCAACAGTCATGAATTGGTGGAGAATTTCTATCCTGTAGTGCTCAGGGAATCCCACTTGAAATTAATTCTATAAAACTGATTGAACAATAGGGGTTTACCGTTAGGGCTTGCTGAATACTTACTTACTTCCCGATACAGGAATTCCTTTCAGCTGATGTTCAATGCATTCCGCAATAAGGCACCAATGCGGCAACTGGAAAAGGTCAAACAAAGGAAAAGAAGAACAAAATTTTATCAAGATAAAAATTTAATGTGACGATTAATAATCATTCCTTGATGCTCTATATCATCCCTCTCCTTTTCGAAAATTATCATTATCGCCGCAAATTCAATAAAAGACATATGATAAGAAATGCTAGCTAGGAACTTTCAAAAAATTGGGCAATTCAGCGTAGTTGACACAAATTCTACTATAACTCAAACTAGCTTCCATTATTCGAATTTTTAGCTCCGTTGTTAATAGGTTAAGCATATCGCCTTGTATTGGGAAACCAGACATTATATTTGAGAAATTATCAGGACCTGACATCCCCACATAGAATTATAAATCCATTTTCTGATCATAGTAAATCCCTTCCCAAGTCTTAAAACAATCTATTCCATAATAGTTTCCTGACAGGGAAAAAAAGAGATCATTCTCGAAATCAGTAATTAGATAACTGGAAAATGTAGTTGATTGAATACAAATTTGTCCTTCACGAACAAATTTTGAGTTTAAATTCGCCAATGCTTTTCTCAAAACAGCTGTATTATCCATGATTCTTAATTTTTTGAATTAGTTGTAATGGACAGATTCCCAGAAATTATACCATAGATATTCTTACATTAATTTTCTGCCAATTTGGCTTGAAAGGGTTAATTCAATAGGTACAAAAGTGATTATCCCCTACAGCAATGGTGATTATTTGTCAATCGATTAATACTAGTCGAATAAAGTCGACCACCCATTTCCATATCAATAGACAGGTGCCATTTGACCGAAGGCGCAGGAAGTCCTCCATTTGCATATTCGGATAAAAACTCAGGAATGAATACTATCGCTTTCGGCTTTTGCCGCAAGCTGCTGCTTATACATCGATAATTCTCATTCGAATTCTCCTGTCACAACTAAAGGTTGAGGCATGCTTATTTTTTGTCTTTTGTCGCGCCCTTGTTCCAAACATCCATTGCATTTACAAAGTCTTTTGTATCAAATTGTAAAAGACTGAACAGATAGTTGGCCAGTGGCTTGGCCAGCTGCTGGCTGGAGTCCAGAATACCTGCAACGTTGGTCTTAAATACACCATTTTTTTCCAGTTGCTTGTAAATATCGATCACTGACCGGAATAAAATGCCTTCATTCAATACAATTCCCGCTTTCTGGAAATAAGGGCTGTGACCAACATGATGCGTAAGATTCAATACAACATTTAGTTGCCGGAGAAAAGAATGCGGATGATCGTGCGCTTCGAAATATATTTCTTCTGGTTTAGTTGAAAAGTTAAGCGTATAGTTTAGCAGACAACATCCAAAAAACACGAAAGTATCCATAGTGTTCTCTATTGTCACCTTATCCTTAAATGTTCTTTCAATATACTGCTCTATATGAGTAGCGACATTGATTGTTGCATAGGTATCTGCGTTTATTTCAAGTATATGCTTCACTCGATCATAACAGGCTTTGCCAGCAAGATTGTATCGTTCCTTTATAGCAATATTCTCTTTTTTGCCGCTTAATTGAAAAAGGTGAGCCAATTCATGGTAATAGGTAAACTGCGTACAGATCTGGAAGGCTAGGACATTAGCAGTGTTGTCAAATTTACTGAACGTGTCAGGAAGTAGCTGGGTGAAGAAATCCGCTAACGGCTTGTTGTCATGGTAGTTTTCAAAACAGGAACGAATCAGGCCGACATTAATCTCTATGATAAAATTCTTGTTCCTGATTCCCGCACCTGCATTTACTTCAAAACTGTTGGTAAACAAGAAAACATTCGGTACTATAGGTTCTTGTTTGGACTGTATATCGAGGTTTTCGCGGCAAAACGAATAATAACCCGTGAAGAAATCTTTATAATCGCTTTCACTGAAATTATAAACATCTTCCGGTAAAACTGCTTTTATAGCAATTGCATTCTCTATTTCTTCTGTATACGTCATATTGAATTTGGTTTTTTGATTGAGCCAGATTACCTCATATCCTTACTATGCGTCTGCGTTATTTTTTTAAAAAAACCCAGCTCTTCCTTAATGGAATCAGCATTGGCAATGAATTTTTCATCGATCTCCGGCATATTCAGATAATGCAGGTCAAATGTAAAATTGTCTTCAGAGGTCCTACCTATAGCGATACCAATGATCTTTTTTGCTTCCGGAAACTGAGCTCTTGCAACTATGCAACGAAGCCCCAACTCAGCCTCCTTATGTTCCCAGTTATCGGCGGTTAAAGGCATAAAAACGTAGGTGTGCTCTGCCCCATCAAAAGGCTTGATCATCCTTGCTTTTACCTTCGTTTTAGAGGCATTCTCCAGGATCAGGCCAAGTTCCAATCTGTTGATCCGGGGTTCCAGGTTGATCAAACGAATCGCTCTTTCCATATCCCGCCTTTTCTCATGGGATACTCCGGGCTTCACATAGTCCATATAAAAGCGTTGGATCATCATGTCCCACACATAACTCACTTCGATAACAGTTTTCCATTGGGCATACTTTTCACTCTTGCTATAATCCTCCCAAAGATTTTCCCCAACCAGAACAACATCTTCGTCAACATCCAGTGAAAGTCCGGTCTGCAGGTAAAAAGCAAGAAAATCTGTTTCATAAGGCAGCATGATGGTGTGCTTTTCAGAAAACCTTTGCTTCGCCAATAAATAATTGGTGAAGTCAGTGACAGTATCCAGTTCTTTTAAAATGGTAGTAGTAGCTTTTTCATCGAACACATTGACGTACCCATTTTCAAAATCTCCCATTGGTAGCGGATAATAATCCTTGCTGCCAAACGCGATAGCAACCCTGTGTATGATCCTTTTCTCTTTTACTGGCAGTGTGATAATGTGATCCGAATTCTTAAGCTGAATACTGTCAACAGTATTAATAAATCTTTCTGCGCCGTATATCTGAGAAATGGATTCTATAATTGCCTTCTTTACCCACCTATCATAAACAACTACTTCGTCATCATGCTGGGAGGGTGTAATATCTTTCACTGAAAAAATTATGATCGTATTATGACAGACAACCAAAAGATCGCACAGTTCTTTCCCTTTCTTTCCGATTGGGCCTGGAAAACTCCAAAATGGTAAAAAAGACATTGCACATAGATCAGCTACAAATTTTTCTGATGTTGTCATTTTAATAAATTTCACATTAAAGTTCTTCCCCAAAAACTACTTACGATGTAAACAACATGATTTCTGCAAACTGGTACTCATTTTTTCCTGTATCAAGGATCGCGATATAAGAGTTTACAGGCTCACGCTGGAACGTTTCCCTGATATACTTTCGGAAATACTCGATAAATCCATCTTCATGCGGACCTGTCCAATAGGACAGCATCCAGCTTTTGTCGGAATCATTGTCATCACCTGCGATTCGGAAATCGTGGTTATAGCCGTCCCGTTTGAAGCGATTTTTGATCGTGGTTATATTATCCAATATTTGCTTCTTCGTCTTCGATCCGAATTCCAGTAACTGTACAGCCGCATCGAGACCAAATTCTAAGTTCGATTCTTCCAGTGCACGGACCAGTGTTTTTACAGGCTGAATCGAATAGTGCTTCAGTTTTTGCACCGGCTTTTTAGTGACTCCTTCCTGGTACAGGTAGTATTTATTGTATTCCTCCATCATTGATTCCAGAAGGATACCGGAAAGCTGGTCATACTGGCCTTGGACAATATCATCGAAACGAAGGTTGCGCTTGAGGTAATAACCAAGCAGATCAAGCTCATCCAGTACCTTGAATTTTTTATGCTTGAAGAACTCTTTACGCCGGTGGAGGTATTGTATAAAATAGGCTGGCCCTTCCATATGCTCACAGATCACCCGGAGATCATACAGGCTTACGATCCAGGGAAATGTTTCCTTCGTAAAAAGACCGAGGGTATTATCCAGCTTCAAATTGCACGAAATGGCGCTGATGCTCTCAATGGTTAGCGAAATAAAAAATGAATTTTGAAACGTTGTTCCGTCAATCGTCACTTTCCTTCCTTGCCTATCTTCAAAAACGGCCGCAGGATTACCAGCTAAATACTGCTGAGTACGGGTTGCCTGGTAATGGGAGTCTTTAACAAGATCATCAATATGGTTCTCCAACCTGTCAATATATCCTTTCTTTGCACGGTCATGTATCCGGTGACCTTTGGCTTCGATGAAAAATGAATTGGTACCGAGAATGACCAATCCGTCCATTTCACCACCTGGATATTTAAGGTGAGTATAATACTGCCCTCCTTTAAGGACGCTTTTGATATGCTCCATTCCTTTTTCCATCAGGTAATCGTGCCTGGTCTCCATATAACGTGCCTGCTTTTTGCCATCTTTTATCAGTGTACCAGCGAAAAGACGGTCGAGCGAATAATCCAGCAGTGACAATGAAGGAGCCATATATTGATTTTCATGCCTGATCAGCGGGCGATCCTTCAAAGGATGCATGATCTCAGGCTCGGAAAAATCGGCGTTGATCTCACCGAACCCAAGAGAGAGCCGCGAAAAAAAACTGCGTACTGTTTCTACTTCCAGATTCTCTTCCTCCGCGATAAGTTCGGGTGTAAAACTTAAACGGTCACCCATCATCACCATCTGGTAGGTCGCCATGCTTTCATAAAAATGCATTTCGAGTGCCCGGTCATCCCAAGTGCAGTAAGCATCCAGCATTTCCTGCGGATAGAATTGCTGTGGCTTTTTCTTGCTTTTTTTATAAGCCAGGATCTCCTTCAGCATTTGCTGGGAATTTGATTTTAGTTGCATGATCGACTCCTGCATGCGCTTATTCACAAGATCGGCAATCGTGATGCAGATACGGACGGCTTCTTTTATTGTAAAGCCAAGTTCCTTTTTGAAATAATCGTCGTACCGATCATACAACTCTTCCAGAAGGTCCCAGTGATGTGATTCAAAGGTTTCGTTGCGTACTAGCAGCTCTTCGCTTGATAATGCCTGCGCGATATGCTGAATATCAGACATTGTACCATCCGGTCTGTATACATGAAACCGGTGATGATGAATCATGGTATACTTCTGAATGACCTGCAGGCAAAGCTCATTGATCACATGCAGGTCTTCGGCAACATCGTGCGGACGGGTGAACTCCCTAATACCTAATGTGAAAGGAAATTTCAGGCAGATCAGGGAAAGGTATTCGGAGGCCACGGAAAGCGATCCTGCAACAGGTTTGGCATCCGGACTAAGAAGGGCCAATTGGTTGCGGAAAGTGGTATTAGCAATAACATTAAAAGGTCCGTACTGACGTACTTTGGTATGTAGGTCTGTAATATGCCGCTCAATTTCTTTTGTTATTCGTGCAACAATTTCATCTATTCTATCAAAATGTTCCATATGCTTCTTATCTATATAAAGTAAGGAAGTAAATCAGGCTGTTGAAATAAAATCAGCAAAGTAAAATGACAGGGCTGATCAGGACAGGGAGTCCCACGAACTAAGTATCGATCGGCAGAGCTGCGACCGCGTCTGGAAAAACCTTCCTATGATTGGAACGAATTGCATCGCTGCAAAGATACGGAAATGGCCACTATTTTTTTTCTCTTTTGTCAACCCTCTGATTACTGGTTTTTTTTCGGCATTCTTCCTGCGTCGCTCCAACAACTCTTTTAAATACGTTCTGAAAATTGGTTCCCCAAGTGTACCCTACACTCTCGGCAATCATCTGAAGTGTATTATTAGTAGTAGTTAGCAACTCCTTTGCCAGGTCCGTTCTTGCCTGAAATGAAAAACTGGCTATGCTTTGCCCAAATACCTTCCTAAAATTCTCTTAAGTGTATAGGAGGTGGCTCCGCATTGGCCAGCTAATGAAACTAGCGAATAAACCACTGAAAGATCAGTGGTGATCAGTGCCTTTGTTTTTTCTCCAATCTCATTATCTGTAGGTATGTTGTAGTGAGGCATCAGCAAACCTCTACCCTTCAAAAAGCAGAGGTTTGCTTTAACCTTACCATAAATTAGCCAGAAAGTAATTTATCTATTTTACATGTGCACTGGCCCTTCTATTCCAAAGCCATTAGGTGTTGGCGTTGAGATTTTCTCCAGCTCAGTTTTTTCCCCCTTTCTTGTGTAAATATCAAAAATGCCTCTGTTGCCTTTACCCTGAAGGTATTTACCTACTTTTCTTTCCAGCCATCCGCTTGCAGTGATGCCGACAAAGTTTTTGTAATGAAATCTATTAGCTAATGGCGATGCACAACTAAAACTCTCTTTGGCATTCCCCGTCAAATTCGCCTGGGGGTGCTTTGAATGATCATACTTCCACCAAACCGAAATCCGCAATTCTTCAAACCCGATATCATCCCACATCACTACGGAAGTATACCCGAATAGTTCCAAAAAAACATGTCCCTTTTCATCTACTGAATCATTAGGAGCAGTTAATGAAATCAGATTACGGTTTAATAATTCATTCAGCGCAGCGATCAGCAATTTCTTGTAAGGATTTATATCTGATGCCTGCTGGTTTTGTGTAAGACTTAATCTGGATGGTTCTTTCCTACCAGATTGATTACTTCTGCTATCTGCGGTAGTAGCATTCAGAAGATTTACAAAATTATTCCAGTTGGTAAAACCGGCATTCAAGGCAACCTGGTCTAAGGCGCTCAGATATGAAATGCCTTTAGTTTTTTTGAGATTCTTCGCTTGTCTTTTAAGAAATGCGGCCGTATGACCTTTTACTTTGGTATCCATCGTTATCCAAAACTCTCGCCGGAAAAATGTCACCCGTCTACCATCTTTCGAAACGAGAAATTGGTTTCGATAGATAATTTATTTGAAGGCGGCGCTGATACAGCTTTGCTAAGACGAGTGGCATGCTTCCGCGTTAAGCATAGTAAATATAAGCAATTTTATGCACCCGTTTTTTTTCTGGTCTTTTAAAAGTTCTTACCTAATCATGGGTTAAGTAAGTCAATTTTTGTACTGAGATTGGTGGCTGCAATCGATCCTCATCCTCCGGCAACGGATTCTTTGGAAAGAACATCAGAACAACATTAATTCACCGTGGTTTTTGCCATAAAAGTCGGGCCACAAAATTGACAGTTTTCTTGAAGTCTGATATTACTACTCATTGTAGCTACATGTAGCTGTATGAAGCATGATTTCGCCATTTGTTGCCCGCTTATTTGGGCACCAAATGGGCACAAAAACTTCCTAAAAACTGACACTTTCGTGCGAAATCACATTGATTTTCAAATGCTTAGTTAATCTAAGTTATTTAAAATCAGTAACTTTAATAAGAGTAAACAATTGAATATGAATATGTTACGCACCCTACTTCCCTATACAAAACTTCGAAAAAAAATAATCCAGCTGGTCTTCATTCGTGATTTCACCGTGATAATGAAAACAACACGGATCTCCCTCTTTAGCCTGTGTAAATAGCTACAAAAAAAGCCTGCCCGCAGATCCCTAAATGTTTCCGCGAGCAGGCCGTATCTATTGTTCTTCTTATAATTCCCTGATCATAATATTCCTGTAGTACACCTTATTGCCATGATCCTGCAATGCAATATGGCCGGTCTTCGCCGTTCCGTAGCCCGGATAATCTTTCCATTTGCCTTCCTCCTTTTTCTTAGTCCATTCCGCATCCCATGCCTGGAAGTCAACGATTTTTTCGCCATTTAACCAATGTTCCACATGGCCCTTGTTGAAAATAATTTTACTTGAATTCCATTCTCCGGCGGGCTTGAGTTTTTTCCGGTCATTGCTGTTATGCATCGCGTAGTCGGCCCCGGCTTTCTGCCATTCTTCCAGTTTATCCGGAAATCCGATATCATCTATTACCTGGTACTCCGGCCCGGTCTCATAGGGAGCCTGATAGGCCGTGTCTTCCACCACATGATACATGACCCCGCTATTAGCCCCCTTCGTTACTTTCCAGTCCCAGGTGAGTTCAAAATCCGTATAGGTCTTATCGGTTATAATATCCCCGCCATGTGCATCGGCTGCGGCTCCCAGGCAAACAAGGGAACTGTCTTCAATCATCCAGTTTTTCAGTTCACCAGGCTGTTTATTGTAGCCATGCCAGCCCTTCTGACTTACTCCGTCAAAAATGGCCACCCAGGCAGATGGTGCTGCTTCTGTTTTATCTCCACCAGCATTCCCGGTTGTATCGGTAGTTGATTTGTCACCGGCTGCCTGATTATTACAGGAAACGATTCCTGTCATCAGGATTAACCCGGCCATGATTTTCAATGATTTTATTTGCATATACTGTTTATTATTTTTTTACTAATTGCATTTTTTCAGGATCCCATAATATCGCTGTGTCCTGGTTATAGCTGTCATTGCACAGCAGTGCGGGTGCGGCTGCCCGGTAGCCGAATACTGCGTCTTCCGTAACGTTCCCTCCATTCCGTATGGCGGTAAAGAAGTTTACAAAATGATCATACGGACCACCCTGGTATCCTTTCTCGGCTTCAAATGTATATTCTTCCGGTGGCAGAATCCGTTTTCTTCCGGTTACCGGAGTGCCGGCTTTCTTCATCTGTTCGAGGAAGAAGGGATCATCTGAAGCAAAGCTTTTATTTCTTTTTAAGGTCACGCTATCCCAGGTTATATCCATGGATCCTTCGCTGCCCACGAGTTTCAGGTAGGTGGTACCACTGGTACCATCCACAAAATTGCAACGCAGGGACAGGTTGAAGGCCGGATGCGCCTGGTGCTGATGGTAATCAAAAGTACCCAGTAATACATCCGGTACTTCACGGCCATCTTTCCAGTACCGGAGTCCCCCGGCCGCGTAAACTTTACTTGGGCCAACAGAGTTGGTTATAAAATGTAAACTGGAAAAAAGATGTACAAACAGATCCCCGGACATGCCTGTCCCGTAATCCTTGTAATTTCTCCACCTGAAAAAGCGGGTGGCATCAAAGGGTCGTTTAACGGTATTACTTACATAGGTTTCCCAATCCACATTTGCCGGAGATGCATCGGCCGGAATCGGGTATTGCCAGGCCCCCGTGGGAGAATGTCTGGCCCAGAATCCTTCTGCATAATTCAATTCCCCGATCGCCCCGCTTTTCAGCAGTTCTTTTGCCTTTTCATTGCCAAGTGAGGAGACACCCTGGCTGCCCACCTGGAATACTTTTCCGGATTCTTTCTGCGCTTTTATAACGGCCGGTCCTTCAAGTATGGAATGCACCATGGGTTTTTCACAATACACATGTTTCCCGGCTTTCAGGGCGTCAATGGAAATCTGCTGGTGCCAGTGATCGGGTGTGGCAATAATCACGGCGTCAATATCCTTACGACTTAAAATTTCCTTATAACTGCGGGTGGTAATAATATCCTTGCCCCAGCGGGTCTTCGCCTCCTGTAAACGGCCATCATACAGATCACAGACGGCTATCAGTTTTACTCCGGGAACCTGCAGGGCCGTGATGGTATCCTGAACTCCCATACCGCCGGATCCGATCAGGGCAATATTGATATTGTCGTTTGCAGTAAAACGGCTTTTTTGCTGAATAGTAAAGTGAGCTGATTTGTTTTCATTGCCGAGTGCCCGGGTACCTGCCGCAACGGCCGCCGTACTCAGGGCCAGTGACCGGATGAATTTTCTCCGGTTTGATTCATTATTACTCATTAGTGCTGATTTTAGTATGGTAAAACTATGTGTCCGGGAATACTACCGGTTTCATTTTAATTCTTTAATCCGGATATTTTTCCATCGGACTTTAATACCGCCCCCGTCATGAATCTGAAGGGCAATAAAGCCTTTCCCCTGTCCTATTTTTTCATCTTTGAAGAAGACAATCTGTTTCCCATTGAGCCAGGTGGTTATTTCATCGTCTTTCGCCTGGATCTTTAGCTGATTCCAGTCATCCGCTTTCAGTATTTTCTCATCTTCCGGTTTGGGTTGAATCAGCCATCCTCTTCCATACGACTCATAAATACCCCCCGTATGATGATCGGGCGGTGCCACTTCCACCTGCCAGCCGCTGATTTTTGTTCCCTCGATACCAGACCGGAAAAACACACCGCTGTTTCCGTTTGCTTCCAATTTAAACTGAAGATCCAGTATAAAATTATCGTAGGCTTTATCCGTAGAAAGGTATCCGTACTTTTTATCAGGGCCACTCTCGCAGATCAGTTCACCATTCTCCACATACCAATTTTCGGTACCGTGTTTGGTCCATCCTGCCAGGTCCTTGCCATTAAACAGTTTTTTATACCGCTGCGGTTCTGTACCCGCGGATAAAAGAATAAAACCCAGTAATATTAAAAGGCTGCTTTTCATATCCCTAAGATACTGGAAAGGGTGGAATTTCAATCAATCCTTACTTCCAGATAAAGAAAACCCGGCTGGTTCCGGCGAATCATAGCCGATCTTCAAACTGCCGGTTTTGATTGCTTCTTAAATGCATTTGACCATTTGATGGCGTCGTTGAGCACTTCTGTAATATTTGTACCATTCGCCAAATAGCTACTCTTTGTAGTCTTGTCGATAACCATTAACTGAATTTCTTCATGCTCCATTGTAAAATTCAGATCGTTATCTTCCAACAGCTTCTTAATTTTTGTATTATTCCTCATGGTCTCTTGTTGCTATACCGGTGTGCGGTAAAGGTATAAATTGCAGGGAAAGGAAGGATGAGGCCAGACTATTTGTTTTCTTTTCCTCTCCCCCTTCAATATCTCCGAATCAAAGTATATGGTATTTTTGCGGCCTTTTAATAGTTGCGGCATTACGAGTTACTTCCCGATACAAAAAATAGTGAACCCTTATATATCAGGGCTTTCCGAAGATTGGGCAACAAATAGCCAACAACAACTGATTAAGCAAGGGAAAACGCTACACAAAGAAAAGAAAAATCTTTGTTGATGGTAGGGTGTGCTGTGCCTTATCATAGACAAAAGCAAAGATAAGATTTCTACTTACCTAAGTTGCTTTGCAACTGTTTCCGGTTGCAAGCCCATGTACTGGCAAAACTCATCAACAGTAACAACCTGGTGCTGCTGCTTCTTGAAGTGATCTTTAATCTTCTTGATGAGGTTTCTTCCATACCTGTCGCTTCTGCCTGTGATTACCTGAATGTCCTTCGGATAAATGCACAGTCTATTCATTATTTCAATTATACTTTTTAATACACTATCCATACCGATGATATACTTCAAATATGAAAGTGATACTGCAAATATAAATCATTTTCATAGGCGGTGAAAGTGTGTTTGTTGGAATAATGCGGAAGAAAAGGAACGGATGACTTTCAACTTTTGCATAGCCTAAATACTGCTTCTATTTTTGTTTTCAAATGCTGATAAAACAGCTAAAAAAGA
The DNA here is from genome assembly GCA_029561255.1 of Bacteroidota bacterium. Lineage (GTDB taxonomy): Bacteria > Bacteroidota > Bacteroidia > Chitinophagales > Chitinophagaceae > JJ008. The sequence continues at coordinate 26,710 of JAKQJH010000173.1, forward strand.
AACGGTTTTACTAACTCATAAAAATTTTAAGCAATGGCAAAATTAAAAGGTATTCTAAAAATTGAAGGAACTCTGGATGAGTTAACCTTCTACAAAACACAAGATGGTCACCTGGTGAAAACCAAAGGTGGTGTATCTGCTGACCGTATTGCAAATGATCCAAACTTTCAGCGTACCCGTGAAAACGGTTCTGAATTTGGAAGCTCTGCAACTGCCGGTAAAGTTCTTCGCAATGCAGTTCGTAATTTGATGATGAACGCTGCTGACAATCGTGTTACCAGTCGTTTAACGCAAATCATGACGCAAATCAAAAATTACGATGTGGCTTCTCCTCGTGGTGAACGCACCGTTGCCGATGGTATTGCTGATCCTGCTGCATTGGCTTTGTTGAAAGATTTTGATTTCAACGACAAAGCTCTTTTGAGTGG
>JAKQJH010000177.1 GCA_029561255.1 Bacteroidota bacterium
GTTTGCGGTACTGGATACCATTCCTGCCCTCGCCAAAACATGGATGGCGCCACTGCCGATGGCCTATGATGCCACCTTACCCGGCTATGTAAAAATGAAGGAAATGATGGGCGGACATGGCGGTGATAATCTGCCCAAGGCCCAGGCCAGCAAAGATGCCACGATGGCACATTTCATTTTGAAATATTATACACCCGGCAGCCTGTTCATTCATTATAACGGCTCCTATCACTCCGAAAATTATGAGGGCATTGTCTGGTATCTGCGCCAGCAAAAACCCGAATTAAAATACGGCACCATTACTGTAGTTTCCCAGGAAAATATAAAATCATTATTGACGGAAAACAAGGGAAAAGCCGATTTTATCATCTGTGTGGATGAGGATATGACCAATACTTATTAGTCCTGTTTACCCTTCCGTAAAGCCTGCAATAATCGTATCTTTGCCCCGCTTAACAACACACGCATGAGTTTCAATCCTGATAAACAGCACACGCTAAAATCTTCTGTAAAAATTTCCGGTACTGGTCTGCACACTGGAGTAATGGCCGACCTGATTCTGCATCCGGCCAATCCCGGATTCGGATACCAGTTTAAACGCATTGACCTTCCCAACCAACCCGTTATCAAAGCCGATTGCGACCTGGTTACGGATGTGAGTCGCGGAACCACCCTGGAAGCTAACGGCGCCAAAGTAAGTACAGTTGAACACGTGCTCGCTGCCCTGGTGGGAATGGGGGTCGATAATTGTCTGCTGGAGATCAACGGACCTGAAATGCCCATCATGGATGGCAGTTCCATGCCCTTTGTGGAACTGATCGAGGAAGCCGGGATCCTGGAGCAGGATGCAGCGAAGGTATGGTACAGTATTGATGAGAATATCTTCCACTACGATGAAGAGAAAAGAGTGGAAATGGTGGCCATGCCCGCAATGGAATACCAGGTAACCACCCTGATAGATTTTAATTCACCCGTACTGGGAACCCAGCATGCCGGGTTAAAGCATCTCCGCGATTTTAAGGATCATATTGCCCCCTGCCGTACTTTTTGTTTTCTCCACGAACTGGAAATGCTGCTGGAACATAACCTGATCAAAGGAGGTGATGTAAATAATGCCATCGTGATCGTGGACAAGCCGGTCGGTGATGCAGAGATGGAGCGGCTGAAAAATATCTTTAAGAAAGAAAAGATCGAGGTAAAGAGCGAAGGCTACCTGAATAACCTGGAACTTCGTTTTCCCAATGAACCGGCCCGGCACAAATTACTGGATGTGATCGGCGACCTGGCCCTGATCGGTTATCCCATCAAAGCGAGAATTATTGCCAATCGTCCCGGACATAGCAGCAATGTGGATTTTGCCCGGAAGATCAAGCAGTATATAAAAAAAAATAAACACACACAGGGCATCCCGGTCTATGATCCTTCCCAGCCCCCCGTATATGACCTGCAGTATATTGAGAAAACATTGCCCCACCGTTTTCCCTTTGCCTTTGTAGACAAAGTGATCGAACTCAGCGATACGCATATTGTGGGAGTGAAAAACGTCACTTTCAATGAGTGGTTTTTCCAGGGTCATTTCCCCGGCAATCCCATTATGCCCGGCGTATTGCAGATCGAAGCCCTGGCCCAGTGCGGCGGCATCCTGGCCATCAACCTCAGCGGGGATGGTCAATACGACACTTATTTCCTGAAAATCGATAACTGTAAATTCAAACAGATGGTCCGCCCGGGCGATACCCTGATCCTGAAAATGGAGCTGGCAGCCCCCATCCGACGCGGTATCTGCGAGATGAAAGGAACGACCTATGTGGGCAATAAAGTCTGCTGTGAAGCCGACCTGGTAGCGCAGATTGTGAAGCGGTAGGAGGTTGGAGGTTCGAGGTTGGAGGTTCGAGGTTGGGGGTTGGAGATACAGAAAGAATTTGACCATTTTTGAGTTGTATTAAACAGCTAAACCTGTTTAATACAAGGTTCCTTGCTTCGCAGCGAGACAAGCTCGCTACTCGCTGCGGAATGACAAGTTATGGGGGGAGAAAAAGGAAATACAAGATTTCTCGCTACGCTCGAAATAGCAGTTTACCCCAAAAGCGCTGAAATATGTTCACAGCAGGGGCTGTTTCCTGACACCGGACACCTGACACCCGACACCTGACAGTTTTTTCCCTTCTATTTTCAGGCTTTTCAATTATCCACAATGCCCCCTTTTTTTGGGCAAAATTCAACAGAATAAATCCCATTACCCCACCCCGATTTCGTACATTTGTGAGTTATATTTTTTCAGTCACACTCGCCCGATTTTATACTCAATTATGACCACGGAAGCACAAGAAAAAGCGGCCCAGATTTCAGCCGGTTACAGCGCAGATAGTATACAGGTTCTGGAAGGATTGGAAGCCGTCCGGAAGCGGCCCGCCATGTATATTGGCGATATCGGCGTAAAAGGTTTGCATCACCTCGTATATGAAGTAGTGGACAACTCCATCGATGAAGCCCTGGCCGGTTATTGCAAAAATATCAATGTCGCGATACACGAGGACAATTCAATTGCCGTGGAAGATGATGGACGTGGTATCCCGACTGCCATGCACAGCAAGGAAAAAAAATCAGCCCTGGAAGTGGTAATGACCGTGCTTCACGCGGGCGGTAAGTTTGATAAAGGTTCTTACAAAGTATCGGGTGGTCTGCATGGTGTGGGGGTGAGTTGTGTGAATGCCCTTAGTTCAAAACTGCTGGTTACCGTAAATCGTGATGGAAAGATATTTGAACAGGAATATCGTATCGGGGTGCCTCAATACGCCGTACGTGAAACAGGTACCAGTGAAACCACCGGTACCCGGGTTCATTTCTGGCCCGATGACAGCATCTTTATCACTACCACTTACAATAAGGATATCCTGGAAAGCCGCCTCCGTGAACTGGCTTACCTGAACCGTGGTGTACGCATCATCCTCACTGACCTGCGGGAGAAAAATGAAGACGGCAGTAATTACAGCAAAGAGTTTTACAGCGAAGGCGGTATTGTGGAGTTTGTGGAAATGCTGGATGCCAATGCCGGTCGTAATACCCTGATTCCGAAAGTAATTTCAGTGGAAGGACGGGATGAAGCCAATAATGTAGCCGTTGAAGTGGCCATGAACTATAACGACAGCTACAATGAACATATCTATTCTTACGTCAATAATATCAACACCATTGAAGGTGGTACCCACGTATCCGGTTTCCGCCGGGCTCTTACCCGGGTCTTCAAAAGCTATGGCGATAAGAATGGATTGTTCGAAAAAGCCAAAGTGGAAATTGAGGGCGATGACTTCCGGGAAGGATTGAGCGCCATCATTTCGGTGAAAGTACCGGAACCGCAGTTTGAAGGACAAACCAAGACCAAACTGGGTAATAATGAAGTTATGGGGATCGTGGACAGCACCGTTTCCAAAGTACTGGAAGCCTACCTGGAGGAAAATCCCCGCGAAGCCAAGAATATTGTGGCCAAAGTAATCCTGGCAGCCCAGGCCCGTGCAGCCGCCCGTAAAGCCCGTGAGCTGGTACAACGGAAAACCGTATTGACCGGCGGGGGAATGCCCGGTAAATTAGCCGACTGTTCTGACCGCGATCCGAATAAGACCGAGCTTTTCCTGGTCGAGGGAGATTCAGCGGGTGGTACGGCCAAACAGGGCCGTGACCGGAGTTTCCAGGCCATCCTGCCGCTCCGTGGTAAGATCCTGAACGTGGAGAAAGCCATGGAACATAAGATCTATGACAACGAGGAGATCCGGAACATGTTTACCGCCCTGGGCGTGAAGATGGGAACCCCGGAAGATCCGAAGGCGCTCGACCTGAGTCGTCTCCGTTATCATAAGCTGATCATCATGACCGATGCCGACGTGGACGGATCCCATATCGCCACCCTGATCCTGACTTTCGTATTCAGGTATATGACCGAACTGGTAGAGCAGGGCTATGTGTACATTGCCCAACCCCCGCTGTACCTGGTGAAGAAAGGCAAGGAACAGGCATATGCTTACAACGAAGACCAACGTAAGTTATGGGTGGAAAAACTGGGCGGCGGCAAAGACGACTCCGTAAACATCCAGCGTTACAAAGGTCTGGGTGAGATGAATGCTTCCCAGCTTTGGGAAACCACGATGAACCCCGAAACCCGCACCCTGAAGCGGGTGACCATCGAAAGCGCTGCGGAGGCAGACCGGGTGTTCAGTATGCTGATGGGCGATGAAGTAGCTCCCCGGAGGGAATTCATTGAAAGTCATGCGAAATATGCAAAATTGGATATTTAACCGGTTCTGCGGGCTTCCCGGCTGGTTTTAACAAATTGGACTTTGAATTTATAAAATATTGACTATAAGCAACTTGGCTCCGATTTTTCGGAGCCTTTTTTCATTAAAAGCCAAATTTACTCCCCTTGAACCCCCCGGATTGCGTAATTTCATCCTTTACTAACGCAAAAACTTAAACCATGTCAGATGTAAAAATTACAGCCTACAATGTAAAAACCAAGGAGAAAGGTGTGGAAATGCTGGATGCCGTTATCACGAAGACCGCAAAAGGAGCCTATATGGCCCAGGGAAATGATGGTAAAGGAAATAAACTGACCACCCTGATGGGCGAAGAAAAAGCGCTGGCGGCGATTAAAGCCGGTATAGCCAAGCAAGGCTGGTAAGAATAATGAATAATCAGTAATGAGTAGCTGATTAAACAGTCCTTAATAACAGAGCCCTCCGGTTTTCGGAGGGCTCTGTCGTTTTACTATTCTATAAATTAGCTTCTTATTAAATGGTTTTCATTGCCCTTTCCTCTTTAAAACAGGTCCAAGAAAATAAGCATCTACCAACTTTACTGATTACTCATTGTTTCACCAGTTTAAAGCTCCTCCTCTTCTCTCCCACTCCTGTTTCCAGCAAATAAATTCCCGCCGGGTAGGCCGGGCCTTTCAGGTCAATGTTCAGTTTTTGGGCAAAGCCGCTGGCCGGGTTGCTGTGCTGGTAAACGAGGCGGCCCTTTGTATCATAGACTTTCACCTGGATCGTTTCACCCGGACTGGCCTGGCAGTTGAGGCTGAACTGGCCGGCGGATGGATTGGGTGTAACGGTCCATTGAATTTCAATATTGAATACCAGCGGGCGGATCGCTGAGTAGCGCACCGTTCCGTCATTATCGATTATTTTCAACCGGTAATAGCGTACCCCTGATTTTCCGGGCTCTGTGTCCAGATACTGGTAGCGTTGTTCCCGGTCTGAATTACCCTGGCTCAGTATTTCACCCAAACGTGTATAACGGCCCGACTGGTAATCGGCATTGCCACGGGCCACTTCAATCTCAAACCGGTTTACATTGTATTCCGAAGCAGTCACCCATTCAGCCAGTACATCATCCTGGGGCAGTTTACGAACAGTAAACTGCTTCAACTCAACAGGCAAAGGCTGACTGCCTGTAAGTCCGCCGGTATTGAGCCAGAACTCGGAAAAATTATTGACTTTAAACTCAGCATAATAGCCTTTATCGAAAGGTACTTTGGTGGCCCGGGACGGGATAACAAAAGACCAGACACCCTGGTTATTATCCGCAATAGTTCCGTTTTCATAACTATTATCCGGGTCACTATACTTAGTTACCCCGAGATCATAAACCGTAGCCGGTTTGGCACAACCACTGCAACCTGTAGCCGCAATCAGGGTTTCTGTTTCGGTATCCGGGAAATACACCCGCACCAACACCGAATCACCCAGTGCCAGGAACGCGTTGGCAGGCTGAATGGTAAAGTTGCGGTTATGATAATACTGGTTACTGCTCCAGCGTACCGCACCGGTATGCAGATAGGCTCTAACATCAGTAGCTCCCATTTCCTGTCCGGCCGGATGAACCGAAGCCACCAGTTTACCTCCTTCCAGGAAATCCACCCAGGTATTGGTACCGGTATTGATGGTCTGTGTTACCGGGGCTGCCATGGTTGCACCATCATATAAACCGTACAGGTTATCGTAAATATGAATATCATCCACCGCTATCCCGTCTTTATTCAGCCCTGAGTCGGAATTAAACACAAATCGAAAACGGAGCCGGCTGTTATTGCTGGTGGGTAAAGCCGTTGTGGCTACATGCCAGTTGGTATAATTTTGCTGGCTCCATAACTGATTTCCCGCATAGTTTTTATTGTACCAATTCGTTCCTTGTCCAAAGCTGCCCAGTTTTGTCCAGGTAATTCCATCTTCAGAATATTCCACCCAGGCGGCATCACAAAGGACCGCGCCGCAATCTTCGATGTCCATGGCCACGCTGAAACTGAGGGTAGGATTGGTCATGGTTGAAATATCAAAGCAGGGCGAATAGAGATAAGAAAATTCATTGTCATTATAGTAGCCGGCGATCCTTGTCTTCCAGGCCTTGCTGCCACTGGCAGCCCGGTTGATCTTCGGAGAGATCGGCGTACCATATTCCCAGGAGGATAAGATGCCTCCGGTATACCAGGAACCATTATTGGTTTCAAAATTCTGCAGGTAAGGGAAGCTGCTGACCAGGGGCAGATTATTCACCGTGCTGCTGACCGTGTCATTCTGATTATAGGTATCCGTTGCCAGGGCCGACCATACCTCTATAATATGATTACCACTGGTGGTAAGATTGGCCGTTGCGGTAAACGTGTACTGAACCGATGAGCTGGCTGCAATGGAAGTAATCGTTTCATTGGCGATGACCACTCCATCCACTTTCAGCGTGATGGGAATATTATTGATGATGGCATTCGACGTATTCCGTACCGTTACTTTTACCGGCACCGCTGCACTGAGTCCGCAACTTACCGTATAAGGCGTATCCACACTGACCAGTTGGATATCATCAACCGCTTTATAAAGACGGATATCATCAAACGTATATCCTGCCGCCCTGAAATTATCAGCCGCCAGATACTCGCCCCATTGTCCCCAACGAACTTGTGTGCTGGTACTGAAGGATTGTCCATAAGCGGCCAGTGAATCACTTAATTCAATACTGCCGGAGAGTTTAAAGGAACCATCCGCAGCTGGCTGATTGGCATACAGGTCATAGACCGCTATCCAGTTGTCTGTATCATTACCCCGTATCCATACTTTATTGGCGGCATTGGATTTTTGCCCGTGATTTTTATACCGGAAATCGATCCTTATATCATCCGTTGCCGTATTGAAGGTGGCCAGGTTAAAGGTACCGGTGAGTGAATCAACACTTCCGCCGGATACAAAACGACTCTGATCAAGCGTCAGTGCTTTGGAACCGGAATAAGCAATGCCGGTATGGATAAATGTTTTCGCCTGACCATATATTCCATTGTTGACAAAGTCATACCGGTCATTGCCGGTCAGTCCCATCTGGTCCACCGTGATCGTTTGTTCTGCCGCGGTTTCCATATCGTCGAGCCAGGGAAGCAGGGCATTATTAATGGCGGCATTGGCGAGTTGCTTAAACACTTTCGTCTGTGTATTATTCGCCGTCACCGGATCCGAGGCTTTGGTGGCGATGACCTCAATACTATAGGTTCCGGTGGCTCCCAAATTGGCGGTGGTGGCGAATGTATGCGAAAGCGTTCCTCCGGCTGCAATATCCGCTATGGGAGTTGTGATTACTTCATTGACAGCCGGTCCGCCATTGATGGAATAACTCACATTGATATTACCAGATGAAATGGCATCATCAAGGTTTTTAATCCGTATGGTAACCGCATGAGTGGCGCTCAGGGCGGTGCTGGTCAGTTCACGTCCGGAAGTGGCGGGGGAAACAATCGCATCCAGTTTCAGGTCGTTATCCGAAATAGTTCCCGCACAGGTACCTGCATTGGGTTGGCGACTGATGGCATTGGCACGTCGCCCGGGATTGCCATTGATCCGCGGACGGACAGTAACCCAATACGTGGAATCTTTTGACAAACCACTGAAAGTATAGGTCAATGCAGCAGTAGTCGTCACTGAAACCATTTCAGTTCCTTGCAGCCACATTACTTCATAATCCGTAGCACCGGGAACGGCGGTCCAGTTTATTTTTATATATCCTTCGCATTGCACCGCATCGAGTGAGACGGTATTCAGGGTGGCTATCGTAAAAGCAGCACTGGTTTGGGTCAGGCCACTGGTATTGTTGGTAATCCGGATCCGGCCCTGATCAGTGGGGGTATTGGGTACGCCCCAGCTATATACCCGGCTGCTGGCTGAAACGGCGTTATTCAGCAAAATCCAGCTGCTGCCGTTATCAGGTGAAAATTCGAGTGTATAGGTACCACTGCTGCCATAATCATCCCATTGAATATACACGGTATCGAGAGTAGTAACGCTTGGTGTGAATTTATCACCCCCAACAGGATTGGTCAGCACAAGGCTTCTTGGTATGATATCGTATACCAGGAAATACTCCTGTGATGGGTTCTGGGTGATCGCATTTCCGATTACTTTCAAATCGTAGTTACCGGCTGTGGGATTATTAATTTCCACCTGTTCAATATTGTTGATATGATCGGTACCGCTTGCTGCCAGGTTATTCACGTTAGCAGGTAAAGTATCCAATACGGAAGGGAACACCGTAAAACTGGCGGGTGTATTTACTTCCAGGTCAATATCATTGACTAATGTTTTGCTGGCCATTACTGCTGCCGGGGGATCCTGCCAGTAAACCAGTACTTTGAGTTTAGCCGTATTGGCCGGCACCGAGATCGTATGTGTATTGGTTACGGTATTGGCCACGGTTGAATTAAAATACGTGTTGCCTTCTATCATGGCCAGCGATCGAACCAGGTTGAGCCGACCAAAACCATATCGGAAATCGGGCCCGCTGTTTCCTTTATCATCTGCCCCGTTGACCAGTATCGCTTTACTTAATCCGTTCTTCGGATTAGCCCCGGCATTTAATTGCCGATATCGTTGTACGAGTAATGCGAGTCCGCCGGAAACTCCCGGTGCAGCCATACTGGTACCGTTGTTATAACTATAGATATTGCTGGTCCAGGTGGAGGCGAGAAATACTCCCTGTGACATAATCTCCGGTTTTACACGGCCATCCTTTACCGGACCGCGACTGGAAGAAGCCGCGATATTGCTCCGGAAATCGGTGCTTCCCACTGTGAGTACATTCTTGGCCGATTGATAGCCTCCCAATACGGTTTTAAATCCGGCAGGATACGGCGAGCAGGTTAAGGCTCCATTATTGCCGGCAGCAAATACCTGTTGCAATTCGGGAAGATCAATGGCCTGCTGATCGAGTACACGGGACGTGAGATCGTATAAACCATTAAAGAAACAATCGTCCACCACCGCGCCAAAAGAGTTATTGGTGATCACCATACCATGATCCTGTACATAGGCCGGGGCTTCTGTAAAGATGCCGGAATAGTATTGTGTAAGTAATGTTGCCTTTGGTGCATAGCCGGTATATAATTCCTGTATGATACCGGCACCACCGATCGTACCTGCTACGTGCGTGGCATGCGCCCGCATGATATCAGCCGCCCGGTTGATCAACCTTCCATTAAAATCAAGATGGGATTGTATGTCACCATTATCTCCGACACCCACTACAACACCCTGTCCATCCAGATTACGTCCACCGGCTGACAATGGAGCTCTCAGCACACTAGCTCTGGTGGTATACATGCTGTTACTGTTTAACTCACGATCAGGGGCGGGAATGGCCTGCACATATTCCACCCAGGGGGTAGCGGCCAGTTCTTCCAGCCGGCTGGCAGCAATGCGTACGCCGAGAATCCGGTACAACTGATAATCGTTACTAACTAAGTCATAATTACCCCGACGCAATTCCTCTTTCACTTGTTCGGGTAAAAAAGATTTCGGATAACTGATCCACAGGTCGATGGTACCGGGTGTTTTAATCGCATATGTTGGGAATAAACCCCTGGCGAGTTGCGGCTGCATTTTCTGCTGGGGCGATGGCTCTATAATGGCCCTTGCCTGTACGCGCTGCAGGGTTGCTTCACTGAGTAAACCGGTAATCGTTGCGGTATAGGCGTTATTAGGAATATAATCGAGTAATTCAATTCCTGCCTGCAGCAATTGTTGTCTTTCAGCTGCGGTGGGTAATTGCTCAAATTGAAGAATGGCGAAGGACTTTCCGGCAGTACGTGAACTGCGGTTATTAAAAGAGTCAACCCGGCTGGTACTGATATTTTTGGTGGGAAATACGGCCCCGCTTTTTAATAAGAGGGCAAAGCGGGCATCCTGCTGCGCTGTTGCAGTAAAACAAGTAACCAACAGGAAGGCAATCAAGGGAATTGGATAGATTCTCATAGCGATTTTTAGCTATCTAAAAGTAATACAAATACCTGAGAATTACCAATACAGACAAGGAATTCAGACAATGCAGAACTGATCCTTAAACAGTTGCAACGGGGGCTGGAAAACAATACCGGTGCATGGCTGCCAGAAAACGGTGCATCGCCGCCATATCCTGAAGGTCATTGGCCACCAGGAGGAAAAGCCGGCCGGTTTGTTTCAGCTTGCCTTTATTAGTCTCGGTCTGCAGAAACTGTATGATTTTCTGAAAGGTGCCGGATTCAAAATAGGGAGAATCCGGGCGGTTGATAAAGAAACAACGGAGGGTATTATCCTTCAGACTCATTTTTTCAAAGCCCAGGTCGACTGCCAGTTTCCGGCATCGGACCGTAATAAACAGATCATCCACCTGTCGGGGTAATGTGCCGAACCGGTCTTCGAGTTCCGTTTTCATGGCCAGCAGTTCCTCTTCAGATTCTGCATTATCTAATCGCTGATACAGGGAAAGCCGTTCGGCAATACTTTCCACGTATTCATCCGGGATCAAAATTTCCAGGTCGGTGTCGATCGTACAATCCTGCACAAAATCATCCTGCCGGGCGATTTCTTCCTTGAAGAGGTCTTTGAAGTCGGTCCGTTTCAATTCACGGATCGCTTCATCAAGGATCTTCTGGTACATTTCAAAACCAATCTCGGCCATGAAACCACTTTGTTCCCCGCCCAGGAGGTTACCGGCCCCGCGGATATCGAGGTCCCGCATGGCGATCTGGAATCCACTGCCGAGTTCACTGTGCTGTTCAAGTGTTTGTAATCGTTTCCGTGAATCGTTGGGAAGGGTACTCATGGGTGGTGCCAACAGATAACAGAAGGCTTTTTTATTACTCCGGCCCACCCGTCCGCGTAGCTGATGCAGATCACTCAAACCAAACTGGTGCGCATTGTTTACGATGATGGTATTTACATTCGGAATATCCACCCCGCTTTCCACAATATTGGTACAGACCAGTACATCATAACGCCTGTCGATAAAGTCCAGGATCTTTTCTTCCAGTTCATGACCTTCCATTTGTCCATGGGCAAAGCCGATACTCAGGTCAGGACAAAGTGCCTGGATAATCGCGGCCATCTCGGCCAGGCCGGCAATCCGGTTATAGATAAAGAAGACCTGTCCTCCTCTTTCGGTTTCGAAATAGATGGCATCGCGGATAAAGTCTTCGTTGTATACCTGCACTTCGGTCTGGATCGGCTGCCGGTTGGGCGGCGGGGTATTCATGATACTCAGGTCACGGGCACCCATAAGCGAAAACTGAAGTGTTCTCGGGATCGGGGTGGCCGTCAATGTCAGACAATCCACGGTAGTCCGGAGGGTTTTTATTTTTTCCTTATGTCCCACGCCGAATTTTTGTTCTTCATCCACCACCAGCAAGCCCAGGTCCTTGAACTTTACTTCCTTCCCCAGCAATCCATGTGTACCTATAATGATATCGATCTTTCCTTCTTCGAGTTTTTTCAGGGTTTCCTTCCGCTCTTTAGCCGATTTAAACCGGTTGATATAATCTACGGTGACCGGGAAATCCTTTAACCGGTCCTTGAATGTTTTATAGTGCTGAAAGGCCAGAATAGTAGTAGGCACCAGTACGGCTGCCTGTTTGCCGTCCAGGCAGGTTTTGAAAGCGGCACGGATCGCGACTTCTGTTTTTCCAAAGCCCACATCCCCGCAAACCAGCCGATCCATAGGAGATGGGGATTCCATATCTTTTTTCACATCGGCAGCGGCCTTGCTTTGGTCAGGGGTATCCTCATAAATAAAAGAGGCTTCCAGTTCCGTCTGCATGTAATTATCAGGCGTATGCGAAAATCCCTGCTGCGCTTTCCGCTTGGCGTACAACTTGATCAGGTCAAATGCGATCTCTTTGACCTTGGCCTTTGTTTTCTCTTTCAGTTTATTCCAAACATCACTACCCAGTTTATTTACTTTGGGCACACTGCCGTCTTTCCCGGTATACTTGGCAATTTTATGGAGGCTGTTGATATTGACATAAAGAATATCCGTATCCTTATAGATCAGTCGTACTGCTTCCTGGGTACGACCGTTCACTTCAATTTTCTGCAGACCGCTGAATACGCCCACGCCATGGTCAATATGGGTCACGAAATCACCCGGCTGCAACTCACGCAGGGTGCGTAGGGTAAGCGCCTTGTTTTTGTTATACGCCTGTTTGACTTTGTATTTATGGTAACGCTGGAAAACCTGGTGATCGGTATAACAAAGTAATTGCAGGTCTTCGTCGATAAATCCTTCGTGAATGGAAGTGGACACGGGATTAAAAACGATATCCGCTTTGAGGTCATCAAAAATACTCTGCATCCGTTCGAGCTGTCTCGGATTCTCCGCGAAAATGTATAACTGAAATTTCTTTGCCTCCCAGCTCTTCAGGTCACGGATCAACAGGTCAAACTGCCTGTTGAAGGAAGGCTGCTCCCGGGTGTTATGGCGAATCGTAAGCGGGGAAAAATGATCCGGGAAGGAATCGCCATGTCCAAAGCCCACCAGGTGACGCTGCACGATTTTTTCCTCCCATTCCGGGATGCTGATAAAATCCTTCATCGACACCTGTTTCTTTTCCAGTTTATCATCCAGCTCCTCCCGGTGTTTGGTTTTAACGACCGGTTGCGCCCGGATTTCTTCCTGAATACGCAGGAAAGATTCAAGGTCTTCAATACTATCGGCAATATGTTCGCGGCACAGGGCATAATCCTGTATCCAGATCACGGTATTTTCCGGAAGAAATTCGAAAAGGGAAATCCGGTCTTCCTCTTCAAACTGTGTATCCACATTAGGAATGATGCTTACCTGCAGCAGTTTTCGCTCGCTGAGCTGGGTTTCGGGATCCACGATACGGATAGAGTCCACTTCATTCCCGTATAACTCTACGCGGTAAGGTTTTTCATTTCCGAATGAATAAATATCAAGAATTCCCCCGCGGATGGCAAACTGCCCGGGTTCATAAACAAAATCAGTCCGCTCAAATCCATAATCCCCCAGTTTCAATAAAAGCTGACCGGTATCCAGGGTATCCCCGGTACGGATATGAATAATATTGGAGGATAGGGTTTTTGGTAAAACCACTTTTTCAAAAAGGGCTTCCGGGTAGGTGACCAGTACTTTTTTATTACCCCCCGCAGCGATTTTTGTCAGGGCTTCGGTACGCAGCATGACGTGCGAGGAATTGAGCAACTGGTAATTTTTCCGGTTTTTGAAGGAGGCCGGGAAATAAAAAATATCGAGTGCTTCAGTCAGGTTCTCGAGGGTATTGTGAAAATAGGCGGCTTCTTCCCCGTCGTTCAGGATCACCAGGTGGTTCATCTGAGAGAGCGAAGGGTGTGTAAACGCAGCAGCCACGATAAACTGGGAAGCACTGCCTCTTAAATTCTCCAGGTAAATTTTTTCGGGCCGGGCAAAAGAGAGCCTGTCCGCCAGTTGAAAAAGGCGGGGTGTCTGATGGTATTTTTGCAACAATTCCTGGACACTCATGTTCTGTACAAAGATAATTCAAACGGGGTAAAGCACGATAATTTCCGTGTTTCAGAACATATTAATGGTTCGTTGGTTTTACCTTTATCAAAACCACCAAGCATGGCATTACTACCCTGGCGAAAAGGAATAGTTACGAAGATTGACGATCATACCCATAATACCCGTCGTTTCTGGATCCAGGTACCCGAACTGGAGCGGTTTGATTTCATGCCTGGCCAGTTTGTTACCCTGGACCTGCCCATTCACGAGAAGCCCAACAAAAGATGGCGCAGTTATTCCATTTCCTCCTGGCCCGATGGCAGTAATATATTTGAATTGCTGATTGTACATGCGGAAGGCGGTTCCGGAACTTCCTATTTATTTGAAGAAATCAACGTGGGCAGTGAACTGGTTTTCCGCGGCGCCCAGGGTGTTTTTTCCCTTCCGCCCCAGCTCGATAAAGAACTTTTCCTGATTTGTACCGGTACCGGCATTGCCCCGTTCCGGAGTATGGCCCAATATATCCACTTGCAAAAGGTTCCACACCAGAAAGTCCACCTGATTTTTGGCTGCCGTAATAAGGCTGATCTTTTATATTTTGATGAATTGATGGAACTGGAAGAAAAAATGCCCGGATTCCGTTTTCACCCGGTACTTTCCCGGGAACACTGGGAGGGACATAACGGGCATGTGCATGAAGTATACCAGGAACTCTGCAAAGAACGGCAGGACGCCTATTTTTTCCTTTGCGGCTGGAAACAAATGATTGATGAGGCTAAAGTAGTAATCCTGGAAATGGGGTATGATAAAAAAACTATACACCAGGAATTATACGGATAACCCTGCCCTTCACCCAAAAATTTAACTGACAAAGAACAAGTTTTGCGGTGATATGTGTCATGTACCGCATTTAGCGCATTGTTACTATATTCGTGCAAATCAATCTGTATATGGGCGCATCTTCGCTTATAGTTCTGATTATTGCCGCAGTTGCCTTCTCAGGCATCGCGATCATGCTATCCACTTTTGTATTAAAAGCTACTAAAAACAAACAAAAGGGTGAGCCCTACGAGTGTGGTATACCCACCAAGGGCAAGACCTGGATCCAGCTGAATGTGGGTTATTACCTTTTTGCCCTGATCTTCCTGATTTTTGATGTGGAACTGGTGTTTCTGTACCCCTGGGCCGTGGTGGCCAAGAGTATGGGCTGGGTAGCATTGGTGGAAATAGTGATTTTCTTTTTTATCCTGTTTACCGGATTTTTATATGCCCACAAAAAAGGAGCCCTTAAATGGGTCTAGTATAATATTATAAGATGTCAGTGAAACAAAATACCGCCAACGATTTCCCCGGACAGATTCATGAGAATCCGGGAGGTGGCATTGTCCTCAGCAAACTGGATGATATCATCAACTGGGCCCGGTCCAATTCACTTTGGCCGCTGACCTTCGCCACCAGTTGCTGTGGTATCGAATATATGGCTGTCGCCGGTGCCAAATACGATTTTTCCCGTTTTGGATTTGAAGTGGCCCGGGCTACCCCACGCCAGGCCGATGTGATTATTATTGCCGGAACCATTGTGAATAAAATGGCCCCGGTGCTCAAAAGATTATATGACCAGATGGCCGATCCAAAATATGTGATCGCCATGGGGGCCTGCGCGATCAGCGGCGGGCCATTCTTTTATAATACCTATTCTGTAGTAAAAGGTGCGGACCATGTGATCCCGGTGGATGTGTATGTGGCCGGTTGTCCGCCACGGCCTGAAGCCCTGCTGCATGCCCTGATTTCCCTGCAGAATAAAATTAAAGCGGGAATGACCCGTGAACAGATCAGAACAGACAAAGATTAATTATGTCCAAAGAACTGTTGAAATTCCGGATAACCGAAATGCTGCCCTCTGCCAGCTTTGATGAAAGCGGCGAATGGCTGAATGTGGAAGTGACGGCCGCAGAATGGCCCACGTTGGCCGGTGCGCTTTGTAAGGACAGTCACCTGGCGCTGGATTATATGTTCTGCCTCACCTGCATCGACTGGAAGACTCATCTGACGATGGTCTATCATCTTCATTCCACCAGTTTCCGGCATAATATAGTGGTGAAAGTGAAACTGGACCGGGCCAAACCGGAAGTAGTCAGTGTCTGCAAATGCTGGCGTACCGCAGAATTTCATGAAAGAGAAGTATATGAAATGTTTGGGGTGAATTTTCTGAATCATCCTGATTTACGATTACTGATATTACCGGACGGATGGGAAGGAAAGAACCCGTTGCGAAAAGATTTTGAGGACCCGATTAATATGATTCGTCTTTAAGACAAAACAGCAAGAACAGCATGTACAGGGAAACCCAAATAATAAAAGAAACCAGCCCCGGCATTGTCGGGGAAACCGGTGAATTCACCATCAATGTGGGTCCGCAACACCCGGCTACACACGGGGTACTGCACCTGGTGATTACCCTGAGCGGGGAAACTATCATGAAAGTGGAACCCCACCTGGGCTATATCCACCGTTCGATCGAAAAAATGTGCGAGAGCCTGACCTACCGGCAATTTATTTATGTCACCAGCCGGATGGACTATCTCTCTTCCCATATTAACAACCATGCCTGTGCGCTCTGCGTGGAAAAAGGGATGCAGATTGAAGTGCCTGAACGGGCCAAGGTGATCAGGGTACTAATGGATGAACTGACCCGCATCGCTTCCCATGAACTCTGGTGGGGTGCCATGGCCATGGACCTGGGCGCATTCACGCCTTTCTTTCATGCCTTCCGCGAAAGAGAAAGTATCAATGAAATAATGGAGGAAACCTGCGGCGCCCGGCTGACGATGAATTACAATGTGCCCGGTGGTGTGATGCAGGATCTCCATCCGGATTTTCAGCGGAAGGTGAAGGAATTCCTGAAGCTCTATAAAAGTAAAATTCACGAATACGATGAACTGGTAACCGGTAACATCATTTTCCAGAATCGGATGAAAGGAGTCGGCATACTCAGTGCAAAAGATGCTATCTCTTACGGATGCAGTGGTCCAACGGCAAGAGGAAGTGCCGTTTCTTCGGATATCCGTAAGGTATACCCGTACGGTATTTATGACAAACTGGAATTTGACGAAGTGCTCGAAACCGGTTGCGATTCCTTTGCCCGTTATATGGTACGTATCCGTGAAATGCAACAATCCATCCGCATTATTGAACAACTGATCGATAATATTCCCGAAGGTGATTTCCAGGCCAAGACCAAGGCTGTGCTGAAACTGCCCAAGGGTGAATTTTATACCAAAGTGGAAACCGCCCGTGGCGAACTGGGTGTTTATATTGTAAGTGAAGGCGGCACCACTCCTTACCGGATTAAGTTCCGTTCACCTGGTTTTTCCAACCTGTCCGTACTCGATCATATCGCACGTGGCAGCAAGATTGGTGACCTGGTGGCCATGATGGGAACACTGGACCTGGTCATCCCCGATATCGACAGGTAATCACTGTTTAACTAAAGTAAACAGGGGTTTTACTGCGAACAAGGGGTTTGTCACTGTCCGGTCAAAATGAAAATAAAGTACCGGCGACTGCTAAACAGTTGCACCGGTCAATCATACTAACCTGAACAATGCAGCATGTGGAGTCTCGCACATATCGCCAATGAAATCCATGAGTGGTTGAGCAATACATTCAATCCCACCTGGACCCTGGTCATCGAAATGGTAATGGCCGGCGTGGCCGTCATTGGATTATTTGCCGGTCTCGGACTGGTACTGGTTCTGATGGAAAGACGGGTGGCGGCCTGGATGCAGATCCGCCTCGGCCCTAACCGGGTTGGTCCCTTTGGTTTACTTCAATCCATGGCGGATACCCTGAAATTAATTGTCAAAGAAGGATTAACACCTGATGGCGCGGATAAAGTGATGTTCAACATCGCTCCCTTTATTGCCATGATTGTGGCGATGTTACTGATGGCCCCCATTGCTTTTGCCAAAGACTTCCAGTTGTGGGATCTGAATATCGGCGTCTTATATGTTACGGCCGTTTCTTCCATTATGGTCATTAGTATATTAATGGCCGGCTGGTCCAGTAACAATAAATATTCCCTGATGGGTGCCATGCGCAGCGGGGCACAGATCGTGAGTTATGAACTGAGTGCCGGATTATCCATCATGACTATTATCGTGCTGACCGGCAGTCTGCAGATCTCCGATATCATTAATGCTCAAAGCAATGGCTGGTGGATCTTTAAAGGTCATTTACCCGTCTGGATTTCCTTTGTCATCTTTATCATTGCCGTAACGGCAGAAACCAACCGTGCGCCCTTTGACCTGGCTGAAGCTGAGTCAGAACTGACTGCGGGTTTCCATACGGAGTATTCCGGGATGAAGTTTGCACTTTTCTTCCTGGCAGAATATATCAACGTATTTATTGTATGTGCCATCGGAGCCACTTTATTCCTGGGAGGCTGGATGCCGCTGCATTTCGGATCAAACAATGCATTTAACGATGCCATGGATTATATACCGTCCAGTATCTGGTTTTTCGGGAAGACCTTCTTCCTGATCTTCCTGATCATGTGGTTCAGGTGGACCTTCCCGCGTTTGCGGATCGACCAGCTGCTGAACCTGGAATGGAAATACCTGCTGCCGATCAGTATGATCAATTTACTGCTGGCTACGGCGATGGCTATATTGGGATGGCATTTTTGAGGGAGGTGAGTGGTGAATGGTGAATGGGGGCGTGATAAGGGGAAAGGTCTTTTAAATCGGCTGATGCTAAAAGAGCAAGAGGACAAGGAAGAAAGAATATCTTCTAGCCCCTCTCTTAAAGGAGAGGGGTTGGGGTGAGGTAATGGAAGGGCGACATTTAATAAAATGAATTAAACATAAAATGTTTTTAATCGACTACATAAAAGACGTTACCGGTGCGGTGAAATCCCTGGCTACAGGGATGAAACGAACCCTGTATTATTTTACCCATCATAAGGAGATCATTACCGAGCAGTATCCGGATAACCGGGCTACGCTGGTGATGGCTGAGCGCTTCAAGGGTGAAGTGGTGATGCCGCATGATGAGAAAAATGAACACCGGTGCACCGGTTGTACGGCCTGCGAACTGGCTTGTCCCAACGGCACCATCAAAGTGGTCACCAAATTTGATATCACCCCGGAAGGAAAGAAAAAGAAAGCCATTGACAAACTGGTATACCACCTGGAACTCTGCACGATGTGCAACCTCTGTATAGAAGCTTGTCCTTCTGATGCAATCAAAATGGCCCAGACTTTTGAACACAGTGTGTTTAACCGGAGTGACCTGACAAAAATTTTAAATAACCCGGGTTCTAAAATCATGGAAGGCGTAGAATGATGAACGGATACACCATACTTTTTTACCTGCTGGCGGCACTGACCCTCAGTTGCGGTATCATGTCCATCGCCACCCGGCATATCTTCCGGGCCGCGATCTATTTATTATTTACCCTCATCGGTATTGCGGGTCTCTATTTCTGGCTCTCCTATGAATTCATAGCGGCCGTACAAATTGTGGTCTATGTGGGCGGAATTGTTGTGTTGATTATTTTCTCCATCTTCCTGACACAGCAGGCCGGGGAAAAATTAACCAGGCAAAAACTGGATCGCAAAATATGGGCAGCCCTGGCGATCTTTTGCGGATTCGCATTGACGATGGTGCAGGTATTACACTATCAGTTTCCTTTGTCCAATAACCCTGCTACGGTTACCGTACGCCGGATCGGTGAAAAAATGATGAGTATGGAAGCAGGTGGTTATGCCCTGCCGTTTGAAATAATTTCCATGCTGCTGCTGGCAGCCATGGTTGGATGTATCGTGATTGCTACACGCAGTAAACCCGAAGTAAAATGATGGAACCCGGATTATATCATATTTTATTTATCAGCACCGCTTTATTCTTTATCGGGGTATTTGGTTTCCTGACCCGCAGAAACCTGATCACCATGCTGATGAGTATCGAGCTGATCCTGAACAGCGTGAACCTGAACTTTATCGCCTTTAACAAGTATGTATGGCCTGAAAAAATGGATGGCCTTTTCTTTACCATATTCATCATCGCTATTGCCGCAGCTGAAGCGGCCGTAGCCATCGCCATTATCATCAATTTGTACCGGAACAACCAGTCCATTGATGTAAATAATGCTGAAGAATTAAAGTATTAACAGACTATGCCGAACGCAACCAACATAGCACTGATTCCCCTGCTTCCCCTGGCCGCCTTTGTTCTGCTTGGCTTATTCGGCCGGAAATACCTGAAAAGCAGCGCGGGACTGATTGGCACCGCCCTCCTGCTTGGATCGGCTCTCCTTGCCTTCTATACCGCTTATGATTATTTCTTTGTGTATGGGAAAGTCGACGGCGTTTACCAGCAGTTTATACCCATGAAATTTACCTGGCTGGCTTTCACCAAGGAAATGTCGATTGACATGGGCCTGGTGATCGATCCCATTTCCGTAATGATGCTGGTGGTGGTGACCCTGATTTCACTGATGGTACATATTTACAGTCTGGGTTACCTGAAGGGTGAAGAACGATTCTCCACTTATTATGCCTACCTGGGTTTATTTACATTCTCCATGCTCGGACTGGTACTGGCCAGTAATATTTTCCAGATCTATATTTTCTGGGAACTGGTTGGATTATCCTCCTTCCTGCTGATTGGTTTCTATTATGATAAACCCAGCGCGGTGGCGGCCAGTAAAAAAGCATTTATTGTAACCCGTTTTGCCGATCTCGGTTTCCTGATCGGTATCCTGGTACTCTCCTATTGCTCCGGCACTTTTGATTTTCAGACGATGATCAGCCGGCTGACTGATCCGGAATCAAATGAAGTCAAAAATGCAGTGGCTTCCACTTTCCTGGGTGCTTCAGCCCTGACCTGGGGTGCAGCCCTTGTATTTATAGGCGGAGCTGGTAAGAGTGCGATGTTTCCCTTGCATATCTGGTTACCGGATGCCATGGAAGGTCCAACGCCTGTTTCTGCATTAATCCATGCTGCCACCATGGTGGTAGCGGGTGTATACCTGGTAGCCCGATTATTCCCTGTCTTCTCCGTCACCACCCCCGGTGTGCTGGAAGTGATAGGTTGGGTTGGTGCAATTTCCGCAGTGATTGCTGCCGTAATCGCCTGTACACAGACGGATATCAAAAGAGTGCTGGCTTATTCCACCATGTCGCAGATAGGTTACATGATGTTTGCACTGGGCGTTTCAAAATACGGTGGTGAAGCCGGATTGGGCTATACCGCCTCTATGTTTCACCTGTTTACCCATGCCATGTTCAAAGCCCTGCTCTTCCTCGGTGCGGGTGCAGTCATACATTATGTACACAGTAATGAAATGAAAGACATGGGAGGATTACGAAAAAAAATGCCCATTACGCATATCACTTTCCTGGTGGCCTGTCTGGCTATTGCGGGTGTTCCCCCATTGGCCGGATTCTTCAGCAAAGAAGAAATTCTGTTAGCGGCTTATCACAGTAATACGACAATATACTGGATCGCATTAATTACTTCAGGACTGACCGCTTTTTATATGTTCCGTTTATACTTCAATATATTCTGGAACAAACCATATGAAGCGCATGGTGAACATCATAGTCATGGCTCCGCCTCCGCAACTTCAACACAGCATGCTTCGGCGGGCAAAGAAGGTGGCTTTGTTATGATGATGCCCCTTGTACTATTATCTGTAGGTGCCGCCGCCGCTGGTTTTATTCCTTTTGGCGAACTGGTCAGCACGGATGGCAAAGCACTTGAATCCCATTTCAGCCTGTCGTTTTCTGCAGCCCCGGTGGCCCTGGGATTGGCTGGTATTTTACTGGCGCTTTGGATGTATGCCAAAAACAGCGATAAACCAGCTAAACTGGCGGCTTCACTGGGAGGTTTATACAAAGCAGCGTATCACAAATTTTACATTGACGAATTATACCTGTTTATCACGAAAAAGATATTGTTCAATATCATTGGCCGTGCGGCTGCCTGGTTTGACCGCACCATTGTGGACGGACTGGTCAACCTCACGGGTAATACAACCGTATTGGTATCCGAAGGAATCAAAAAAATCCAGTCCGGGAAAGTGCAGCAATATGCGATTATCTTCCTGGGTGGAGTGATCCTGCTGGCTGTATTGTTTATTTATGTTTTCAAACCGGTGTATTTCTAAATAAGAATTGATGAACCTTATATTACTTATAGGAGCCCCTTTGTTAACCGCCCTGGCTGTATTGGCCGCGCGGAACAAAGCACAGGTGAAATGGATTTCACTGGCCGGTTCTTTATTTCAACTCGGATTGGCCGTAGCTTTACTGCTGGCATTCCGGCATGAAAGAGCCATAAATAACACGGCCCAGATGCTGTTTGAGCAGCAGCACCTGCTTTTCAAAACGCTGAATATCAGTTTTCACTTTGGCGTGGATGGTATTTCAGTCGCCATGATTCTGCTGACAAGCTTTGTAGTGGTTGCCGGAGTGTTGGTTTCCTGGAATGTGGAGAAGATGACCAAGGAATTTTATTTCCTGCTGCTGCTGCTCGGACTCGGCGCTTATGGTTTCTTCATTTCCCTTGATCTGTTCATTCTCTTCTTCTTTCTGGAAATATCTGTAATACCTAAGTACCTGCTGATCGGAATCTGGGGAAGTGGTAAAAAAGAATACAGTGCCAACAAACTGGCCCTGATGCTGATGGGTGGTTCGGCCCTGATACTGGTGGGTATGCTGGGATTATATTTCCTCGCGGGTAATACATTTGACATCATGACCCTTTCCAAAACAACCATCCCCGCCGAATACCAGCATATTTTATTCCCCCTTTTATTCCTGGGCTTTGGGGTATTTACCGCTTTATTCCCGTTGCATACCTGGGTACCAGACGGACACTCTTCCGCTCCAACCGCGGGTAGTATGTTCCTCGCCGGTATCTCCATGAAACTCGGCGGTTATGGATGTTTACGGGTAGCCACCTACTTATTACCCGAAGGCGCCAAAGAATATGCAACAATCATTATTGTACTATCTGCCATTGCTATCTTATATGGTGCATTTGCCACGATGATGCAAAAGGACCTGAAATATATCAACGCCTACTCTTCCGTGAGTCACGTTGGATTCAGTCTGTTAGGAATCGGTATGCTGACGCAAACGGCTATCACCGGGGCCCTGATGCAGATGGTATCACATGGGGTAATGACGGCCCTTTTCTTTGCCGTGATTGGCATGATCTACGACCGTACGCATACCCGGATGGTAGGTGAGATGGGAGGCCTGATGAAACAGATGCCCTTTATCAGTACCATCTTCTTTATTGTCGGACTTTGTTCACTCGGTTTACCCGGGTTGAGCGGCTTTGTGGCAGAGATGACGGTATTTGTAGGTTCCTGGCAGAACCCGGATCTCTTTCACCGGATCGCTACGATAGCTGCCGCTATGTCCATTGTGGTGACCGCAGTGTATATATTAAGAGCAATTGGCAAAACAATGATGGGGCCCAATACCAACGAAGCACACCTGATCTTAAAGGATGCTGCATGGAATGAAAAGCTGGCCGCCATATTACTGGTGGGTGGTATTCTCGCCATTGGGATAGCCCCAGGCTGGCTGAATGACCTGCTGCAACCGGCGGCAGAAGAAATTATGAACCGAATTGCTGGAAAATAAAACTGGCTGGAATGAATGAACTGTTCACATTGATGAAATCAGAACTGGTGCTTACCGGCATCATTTTCCTTTTACTCTTTATCAAAATCGGTAAAGGGGTGAAGAATGAAACCCTGCTGCCATTGGCACAGGTTTTACTACTGGCTAATTTTGTTTTTGGCTTTGTCCTGAATACAGAGGGCCGCTTGTTTGGGGACATGTTCTATACCACTCATCTTATTGCCTTCCAGAAAAACATTCTGAACCTTGGGGTATACCTGATCACCCTGCTATGTGCGGACTGGCTGAGAAAAACACCACACCTGGCTGAATTTCTCCTCTTGATGCTGTCGGCCCTGTTGGGTATGTTCTTTATGATCTCCAGTGCCAACCTGCTGATTTTCTACCTGGCGCTTGAACTCGCAACCATTCCTGTTGCGGCGATGGCAAATTTTGATCTGGACAAGAAAAAATCCGCGGAAGGTGCCATGAAGATGATTCTCTCTTCTGCTTTCTCCTCCGGCATCTTACTCTTTGGAATCTCCCTGATCTATGGCAGTACCGGTTCTATCAGTCTTCCTGAAATACAGGAACGCCTGGACGGTTCAACCCTGCAGATTCTGGCATTTATATTCTTCTTTACGGCATTTGCCTTCAAATTATCCATGGTTCCCTTCCATTTGTGGACCGCCGATGTGTATGAAGGTTCACCTATTGCGGTTACTTCATTCCTCTCCGTTATTTCGAAAGGGGCCGTTGCCTTTATTTTCATGACCATGCTCTTCCGGGTATTTACTCCGATGAAAGAGGTCTGGCAGGTCATGATCATCATTCTTTCTGTCCTGACGATGGTGGTGGGTAATCTTTTTGCGCTCCGTCAGCAGAATATCAAACGTTTCCTGGCATTTTCTTCCATCGCCCAGGTTGGTTTTATATTACTGGCCCTTAGCAGCGATGATTTCCATATGGGAAGCACTGCCGTCATTTATTTTGTGCTGATTTATTTGTTCTCCAATCTTGCCGCATTCGGGGTGGCCAGTGTGATAACCGAAAGAACTGGCAAAGAAAATATTGATGATTATAAAGGGCTGTATAAAACCAATCCTTTTATGAGCTGGATACTGGCTCTGGCCTTATTCTCCCTGGCTGGTATACCACCCACGGCTGGCTTCTTTGGAAAATTATTCCTGATCACGGCCGGCGCTTCCGGTGCGGCTTACTGGTTCATCCTGGTGGCGGCCCTCAATATGATCATTTCCCTGTATTATTACCTGCGGGTGATCCGGGCGGTATTTATGGATAAGAACGATAATCCGATTGAACCGCTGAAACTGATGGCCCCGGTAAAACTGGGTATGCTTCTTTGCGGTGCCGGTATTGTACTAGCCGGATTACTGAGCTGGATCTACGATTACATTCATTCATTATAAGCACAGTGTATGGCGATCAACAAGAACCATGAATTTGAGGAACTGGATGGCGTGAAATGCGGCATCGTGGAAAAGAATGTAAGTCCGGAGAGACTCGCTTTTCTAAAACCATTACTGGAATTGAACGGGTTTACGGTAGTGTCTGTCCCCAGCCCGGCGCCAAAAGCGGCCCCGCCTCCCAAAGTGGCAGAGGGAGAAACAGCGCCCCCTCCTCCGCCACCCCCAACGCCCCCCTCAACATTTACAGTTGGCGTAACGGATTATACTTTCAATGCCACCAATGCCATTTTCGGCCGGATGCTGAAAACCAAGAATGGACATGTGGTGACCCATGCTTATTGGCTGCAAAAAGAAGCGGAGAGCCATGAGGAAGTGCCTTACTACGAGTTCAAGGGATAAATTTTTACCGGATAACTAATTGAAAAAGACGAAATAAATACCATTTCGTCTTTTTTCATGTTTGTCATTGATAAGAATCAGTGTTTCCGCTGACCTGTGTCCCCCCCTATTCGGCTGGTTTAGCGCTAACTATGCAAGCACAAAAGCTTATCTAATATGGCAACAAAAACAAAAACCGGAAAGTATGTGTACTTCTTCGGCGGCGGCAAGGCCGATGGAAACGAATCAATGAAAAACTTGCTGGGCGGCAAAGGGGCAAACCTCGCCGAAATGGCAGGACACCCGAACCTTAAATTACCGGTTCCCCCGGGATTTACCGTAACCACAGAGGTTTGTACTTACTACTATGCGAATAAAAGAACCTATCCCAAATCCCTGAACGCACAGGTAAAAGAATCCATGGAAAGAATGGAAAAGATCACCGGTAAAAAATTCGGTGATGAAAAAAATCCATTATTGTTATCCGTTCGCTCCGGTGCCCGTAAGAGTATGCCCGGCATGATGGAAACCGTATTGAATGTAGGTCTCAACGAAAATACCATAAAAGGCGTGATTGCCCAGAGTGGTGATGCCCGTTTTGCCTATGACGCTTACCGTCGCCTGATCATGATGTATGCCGATGTGGTGATGGAAAAAGCCGCCGGTATCGAACCCAAAGGAGGTAAAGGCATTCGTAAAGTGCTGGATGAAAAACTGGAGCATGTTAAAAAGACGAGAGGATATGCCAGCGATACGGACCTTACTGCTGAAGAACTGAAAGAACTCGTTAAAGATTATAAGAAAACCGTTAAGAAAGTACTGGGCACTGAATTCCCTGATGATCCCTGGGAACAAATGTGGGGTGGTGTGGGTGCCGTATTTGCCAGCTGGAATGGTAAACGTGCCATTGAATACCGTCGTATTGAAAAAATACCACACGAATGGGGAACGGCGGTTAACGTACAGGCCATGGTATTCGGTAATATGGGCGAAGGATGCTGCACCGGTGTGGCATTTACCCGTAACCCCGGTAATGGCGAAAACCATTTTTATGGAGAATACCTGATAAATGCGCAGGGTGAGGATGTGGTGGCCGGTATCCGGACTCCTTCTCCTGTCAATGACTACTCAAAGAATGCACAGAGTGAACATTTCTCCACCCTTGAAGAACTGATGCCTGCTCAATACAAAGAGCTATATACCATTCAGCGCAGACTGGAAAAGCACTATCATGATATGCAGGACATTGAGTTTACCATTGAAAAAGGAAAACTCTATATGCTGCAATGCCGCGTTGGTAAACGGAACGGTGTCGCTGCGGTTCGTATGGCCACTGAAATGGTCAAAGAAAGACTGATTGATGCCAAAACAGCATTGATGCGTGTGGGCCCGAATCAGCTGGTTGAATTACTCCTGCCAATGCTGGATCCTAAAGCAGAATTACTGGCTCCTGTTATTGCCAAAGGTCTTCCTGCCGGTCCTGGTGGTGCCAAAGGCCGCGTGGTCTTCTCTTCTGCTGAAGCAGTAGAATGGGCCTCCAAAGGGGAGAAAGTAATCCTCGTTCGTGAAGAAACTTCCCCCGAAGATGTGGATGGTATGCATAAAGCACAAGCGATCCTTACCACTAAAGGTGGTATGACGTCTCACGCAGCGCTCGTAGCCCGCGGCTGGGGTAAATGCTGTATAGTAGGTTGTGGCGATATTGAAATCCATGCGGAAGCCAAAAACTTCCATGCAAAGAATGGTGTGGTGATCAAAGAAGGTGACTGGATCAGTCTGAATGGTACTAAAGGTGCCGTTTATGAAGGCAGTATGGCCCTGGTGGACATTGATATCGACAAGAACCAGTCCTACAAAGACCTGATGAAACTGGTGGATAAATTCAAACAGATCGGCGTACGTGCCAATGCAGAGACCCCGCTGGATGCTGTAAACGCCGTTAAATTCGGTGCAGAAGGTATCGGTCTCTTCCGTACAGAACACATGTTCTATGGCGAAGGAAGCGAAGAACCCCTGTTCCAACTACGTAAAATGATCGTTAGCAAAACAGAAAAAGAAAGAAGAGAAGCGCTGAACGGCCTGTTCAAGTTTGTGAAGAAAGACGTGAAGAATACCCTTTCCGTAATGAAAGGTCATCCCGTAACCATCCGTCTGCTCGACCCACCATTACATGAGTTTGTTCCCCATGATAAAGAAAAACTCCGCCAGCTGAGCAAAGAACTCGGTATCAGTATGGGTATGCTGAACAGACGTGTACTCGCTTTGCATGAAAATAACCCGATGCTGGGTCACCGTGGTGTACGTCTCGGTATCAGTTATCCGGAGATCACAGAGATGCAGGTACGCGCTATTTTCGAAGCAACTGCCGAATTACTGAAAGCAGGTAAGAAAGCTTTCCCTGAGATCATGGTTCCTGTTACAGTGATTGCTCATGAGCTACGTCACCAGAAAGTGATCGTGGATCAGGTATACAAGGAAGTATGTGAGAAATTCAAGATGAAGAAGATCCCCTACCTCTATGGTACGATGATCGAAACGCCGCGTGCTGCATTACGGGCTGAATTCATGGCCAATGTAGCCGACTTCTTCAGCTTTGGTACCAATGACCTCACCCAGATGAGCTTTGGTTTCAGCCGCGATGATATTGGTGGTTTCTTACCAAAATACCTTGACCTGAAGATCCTTCCCGATGATCCGTTCCAGACCATCGACCAGGAAGGTATCGGCCAGCTGATCAAAGTAGGTACAGAAAGAGGCCGGGTGACCAAACCCAACCTCAAAGTAGGTATCTGCGGCGAGCATGGCGGCGATCCCGAAAGCGTGAAATTCTGTCACCGTATCGGTATGAACTATGTAAGCTGTTCTCCGTTCCGTGTACCAATTGCCCGCCTGGCTGCGGCACAGGCTGCGATTGAAACACCGAGAAAGCAGAAGAAGTAAGCTTGTTGGTGATAACACCAACAAGATGCAGCAGCTGGTGATAACACCAACAAGATGCAGCAGCTGGTGATAACACCAACAAGATGCAGTTTTCTCACTCACTATAATCCGATAGAAACCCTCTCAAGTCTTTGAGAGGGTTTCGTTTTGTTGGTGTTATCACCAACAAAACGGTTGGTGATATAACCAGCAATCACACCTATAAGCGCTGGATCGTTGGTGAGAACACCAACGATATACATCCTGTCTCCGGTGCATTTATTACTAAAAACACCAATCAGTTGGCTTTTTTTGAACATCCGTATGAGGGAATTTTCACTTCCCGTCTACGTCTTTTTCCCATACAGCCTCCAATTCCGGAATTTACCTTACGGCATGTCAGTATTAAAACCCGAATGCCCTCAGTTCTTCACTGCAACAAATCTTTGGTGGAAACCACTTCTAAAAGATGATGCGCATAAAGAAATAGTAATCAGCAGCCTCCGGTATTTGGTGGAGAAAAGACGAATCAGCATGCACGCCTTTGTCCTGATGTCCAATCATATCCACCTGATCTGGAAAATAAAACCGGATCACCGGCCGGAAAATGTACAGCGTGATTTCCTGAAATTTACCGGGCAACAGATTAAATTTTCTATGCAAAAAACCAATCCCGGATTTCTTGAGTTATTCAGGGTAGACAGTAAAGACCGTAAATATCAGTTATGGGAAAGAAATCCATACAGTCAGGCATTATGGACAGCTCCTGTTTACCTGCAAAAACTTCAGTATATACATGATAATCCTGTAAAAAAAGGGTTTTGCAAGGATCCGGAAGACTACCACTATTCTTCTGCCCTTTTTTATGAAACAGGGAAAGACAATTGGGGATTTCTCGAAAAATATGACATTTAATTACAAATCTTCCGGGTACATTCAGCTTTACCTGCTCTTCATATTATCAAATATCCCCTGAAACAGGGATACTCCGGGTAATCTTCATCTCTTAGTTTTACTTCCTACTAAAAAACCGGCGATGAAAAAGTCAATTCAATTCTGTCTTTCCCTTTTATTGCTTTCAGTATTTAACGTATCAGTGTTTGCGCAAAAGACAACCACTTATGCACAATCAACCACCCAGTTGCAACTGGAAAAAAACAATATTCAGGTGGAAAATCTCAGCTTCACTGATGCGCTGGGGCCTGAAAATCAACTCCAGCACACAGCCAGCTTTGACTTTTTTCTATCCGATGATGCGGCCACTCAGAATATTCTCAGGATACTCCAGGTCTATACAAAAGAACAGGCGAGCCGGCAGTTGAATTTTGTCACGCTTAACTATGCTGGTGATCCTTTACAGGAAAGATTTTACGACAATGCGGTGGTAGAAGAAATCCTCTTTAATGCACTGGATGCTACATCCAAGGCCCCTTTTAAAGCGACGGTAAAAATCAGAGCGGGTTCAGTTAAAATACAAAAAGGCGGTACCAGGCCTGACCTGGCCCCCAGGAATAAACGGCGGGCCTTAACTGCCAACTTCAGTATAACACTAGGAAATCTGCCAACAACCCGGGTGGCTAAAATAAGTGGATTGGGTATTAAGCCGGGTGACGGATCCTACATTAATTTAACCATTGAAGTAATGGCTATTGATGGCGCTGCCTGGAATCAATGGTTTCTTACAGGAGCAGCTGGGCTCAGAAAAGAAAAGGGCAACATCCATCTATTGGCACCAGACCTGAAGGGAGTATTGTATAGTTTTTCATTATATGATGTTGAGATAGTCTCTTATACAGGAGGATCATCTGGCAACCAGCAGACTATCAGCCGGGCTACAATCGGGTTAAGGCTGAAGGGATTGGCGGTGAAGTGATACTTGTTGGTGATAACACCAAACTACTGACTTGTTGGTGATAACACCAAACTATTGACTTGTTGGTGATAACACCAACAAGACTCAACCTGCGGCCAGGAAACGGATGCCGGGCATCGGCATAAAATAGTTCGGAAGACAGGTGAGAGACCCGTCTTCTTCGATGGTAAAATCAATCCCTTTAAAACTAACCTGCTCCAGCGAAGGGTTAAGCGATAGCTCAAAATGATTATTCTTGTTATCAGGACTTTTCACTAAAGTAACAATATCAGGAAACAAAAGATGTTGTACATAAATGCTGTCACAATGCGCAATATCCAGCTGTATACATCCCTCACTATCAGTGACTGCTTCCTCCCGGTTGTCGCCCATCAGGACAAAGCAACGGATATTTTGTACCAGCATTGAATTGGTGTCTGTGAAAACCAGGTGATATCCATCTCCCTGACGAAACTCCTTATTCACTGTAAAATCCTTCCCGGGTTCCTTTCCGCTTTTAAGTTTAACCAGGTTTCCTTCCACTGAAAATGTGCCGGTTGCATTGCGGTCTACCGCCCCGTACGAGAAAAAAAACTGAAACTTCCCGTCCTCTGAAAATTTAAAGCCGGCGACCATTTCTGTTTGGCGGAAATAATATTCTCCCAGTATAATTTGTTTTTCCAAAGTCCTTCAGATTTATTTTCTAATAGAAAAATACAACCCGGTGTTCAGGCCGGCCGTCCAGAGTTTCTCAGCCACAGGTGTATCAGCTGAGTTTAACAAACCATACCGCAAGACAGGTTCCGCCATCAATTTAAGGCGGCCATTTAACCGGTATCGTAGCCCCATACCAAGTTGGACCGAGAGATTCACTTCCCGTATATCATCCTGCAGTTTCGTATTATCTCTCTTCACCTCTCCAGACCCATAATAGTTGTATGTCACCTGACCTTGGTTCAATAATAGGTTAATTACCATCCCTCCGCTGGGTGCCATCTGTAATTTTTTTCCACCCCACAGGTAAACCACGCGAAGCGGAATATCTAAGAATTGTTTTCTGTAAACATGCTTTACAGCAACAGGATCGCCAGGTGAAACCGGAGGAATGTAAACAAGCAATTGCTTATGTGTCTTATAGCCTTTCGCTGAATAAAACAACCCGGATTCGATCTGTAAACGGGAAGAAATATTCCATCCAAAACTTACACCTGTTGTAAAACCAAGTCTTGCCTTTTCCATCCGGTCTCTTGACCTGATTATTGTTTGGGACACAGAC
Source organism: Bacteroidota bacterium (assembly GCA_029561255.1). GTDB lineage: Bacteria > Bacteroidota > Bacteroidia > Chitinophagales > Chitinophagaceae > JJ008. Next base: position 31,273 of record JAKQJH010000177.1, read on the forward strand.
TGACCGTCATTATTAACCAACCGACGGTAACTATAGTCGGGAGAAAAGTGCAATCCGACAAAAAAAGGTTGCTGTTCTTTTTTACTGATTATTTCCTGCGCAGATAAAGTATGGAATATTAAAAAGAGGATTATAAGGAAGGAAGTGCGCATCATAGATAAAAGGTGTACTCAAATATAAATAAATATTTTCATGTTGGTGATAACACCAACATGACTCACACCAACATGACTCACACCAACATGACTCACACCAACAATAGAACAGCCTGCCCCTTCCGGCGGCAGGCTGTTTGCTTTGCTTGCTACTAATGCTTATGCTATCAACTCGTTACTGCAGTATTGGCCGGAGCCAGTTGGATCGCCAGCCCGGTGACAAGATTCAATAGTTCAGGCATGGCTGCTTCTACCTCATCGGTCATTTCAACGCCTTGTTGCTGGATATACTCAATGCTTACCACAAACAGGTGCATCTCTGGTATCTGGCCCAATAGCTGTAATGAATTGACCATATCCCGTAACCCGATATCGTGTGTGCTCATGGATTTGGGGAAATCGGCTGCAAACTTTGGTTTGATCAGCCGGATAGTACCTGCTTTTTGTCCATCCAGGGTGGCATCCACGAGGATAACCTGCCGGTATTTTTCAAAATACTCCAGCAGGTGAAAACCACCGGTGCCGCCATCCACCACATCCACGTAATCCGGTAAGCCCGCAGACATGAGTTTTTGTGCCGCATGCACCCCTACTCCCTCATCGCCCATCAGGTAATTCCCGACGCCCATAATCAGCACTCTGTCTTCCATGATCTATGATTTAGTTGGTTCATTCGGCACATCCAG
>JAKQJH010000180.1 GCA_029561255.1 Bacteroidota bacterium
ATCCAGTCCCATGCCCATGAACACGATCTTCACGCCCAGTTCTTTTTCAAGAATGGTGCAAATGGGAATACTGCCGCCGCCACGAACAGGGATCGGGGCTTTACCAAACGTGGTTTCTACTGCCTTGGAAGCAGCCTGGTAGCCTTTGCTGTCAATGGGGGTCAGGTAAGGTTCACCACCATGATGCAGTTCAGCTTTCACCGTAACTGATTTTGGCGCGATGGACTTCAGGTAGTTGATCAGGATATCCGTGATCTTATGCGTAGACTGGTTAGGCACCAGCCGGGCGGAAATTTTGGCAAAGGCTTTAGAAGGCAATACTGTCTTTGCTCCTTCGCCGGTATAACCTCCCCAGATACCATTCAGTTCGAGGGTAGGACGGATACCGGTTCTCTCATAGGTGGAATAGCCTTTCTCTCCCCACAATTCCTGTACACCCAGCTCGTCCATGTATTCCTTTTCGTTGTAAGGGGCTTTATTCAGCAAAGCTCTTTCTTCAGGTGTCGCTACCAGCACATCATCATAAAATCCGGGTATGGTGATGTGGTTGTTTTCATCATGACAGCTGGCAATCATTTTGGCCAGGATGGTGATGGGGTTGGCTACCGCACCACCATAAGTACCACTGTGCAGGTCGCGGTTGGCGCCGGTCACTTCCACTTCAATATAACTCAGTCCTCTCATCCCCACATCCAGTGAAGGGGTGTCCATACTCAGCAGGGCACTGTCACTGATGAGGATCACATCACATTTGAGCAAGTCTTTATTTGCAGCTACAAAGGGGCCGAGATTGGGAGATCCCACTTCTTCTTCCCCTTCGATCAGGAATTTGATATTGGTGGACATAGTGCCAGTCTGGTTCATGATCTCCAGGGCTTTCACATGCATGTAAAATTGTCCTTTATCATCGGCGGAACCACGGGCAAAAACTTTACCGTCTTTGATCGTAGGTTCAAAGGGGCCGCTATGCCAGAGTTCGATCGGATCCACTGGTTGAACATCATAGTGTCCATACACCAATACAGTGGGTTTGGAAGGGTCAATGATTTTTTCTCCGTAAACAACCGGGTGACCGGCTGTAGGCATGACTTCCGCTTTATCGCAGCCGGCAGCCAGTAAACTTTTCTTTACGGCTTCAGCACATTTCAGCATGTCATCTTTGTTTTCAATTTTGGCGCTGATTGACGGGATGCGGAGCAGGTCCAGCATTTCATTCAGGAAACGTTCATTGTTTTTTTCCTGGTATTCTTTCCATTGTTGTGACATGGTTCGTATTTTAAAGTTGACAAGTTGATAGGGGACAAGTTAATAAGTTTACAAGTTGACAGGTTGACAAGGAAACAGCCATTCGTACTTAGTAGCGTAATTGTTAACCTGTTAACTTGTAAACCTGTAAACTAGCCCAGGCAAAGTTAAGCGGTTTTGCCTCTCCCCAAAGGGAGAAATACCCAATAGTACGGATACCGGAATCCAGAAGAGCGGCTACTTTAGGGCAGCTATTTCCGGTATACCGGTACATCTGTTAAACGAATCCTTTATGCTCCTGTTTTCCTTTTTATCTGTGCTAACTGCACCTGTAACCGATTCCCACTCCCTGCCTTCCTGGCTGGCCGTTGCCTTGACTGCCCTGGCGGCCGGTACCCTGACCCGTAAGCAACGCCGTAAGCTCAGGTGGCGGCTGGCTTGGGAAATGACAAAAGCCAAAATGGGTTTCCGGAAAAGTAAAAAGGAGAAAATGAGTGTGGGCCTGATTATCCTGCTGGTGATTCTGCTGGCAGTCAGTTTTGGTACAGCTATCTGGCTTGGCATGCTCAAGGAATTCCTGATCCTGATCGGTGCTTTTTTATTATTCTTTATTCTCCTGGCCGGGGCTTTCAAACGGGAACACGGACACCTGTCTTCAGGTAAATAACTACAACCGGATTTGTTAATTGAAAACAGGAATATTAGTTTCCTTTTTTCTCTTTTTTGATGGTAACGGCCTTGGTCACCAGTTTATTCCCAAACCGGTCCTTGATCTCATCCACCGCTTTATAAAGATTAAGCTTTCCGGCATTATTATCAAACAGGCTCATTTGCATGGTAATCGGAATCAGGTGACTGAAACGTACGCCCAGTAAACGGACTGGCCTTCCTTTCAGCCAGTTTTTAGTAAACAGGTCTTTCACCTTGGCGATCAGGGTATCGTCCAGGGCGGTATAGTCAATGGTTTCCTGGCAACTGGTCGTTTCAAAATCGGAATAGCGGATTTTCACCGTTACACAACCGGTCATTTTCTCATCCTCTCTTAATGAATAAGCCGTTTTTTCGGTTAGTCGCACCAGTTCTTTATGCAGGAAGGACAGGTCTGTATAGTCGGTATCAAACGTATTTTCATGACTCATGCTCTTCTGCTCCCAGTCAGTGGTAATGTCTGCACTGCCCCGTCCATGGGCTTTGTGCCAGAGGCTTTCTCCCCATTTACCCCCGATCCGCTCCATTACTTCAACAGGGGTTTTAGCAATGTCTTCGATGGTATAAATGCCAAAGTTTTTCAATTGCTGCTCTGTCTGCTTACCCACACCGTTTATTTTTTCAATACCCAGTGGCCAGAGAAATTCAATCTCTTTACCATGAGGAATTTCCAGGAAGCCATTGGGCTTGGCTTCATTGGTGGCCATCTTGCTGATAAAGCGGGCGGAGGAAAGTCCGCAGGAAATAGGCAGGCCGGTCTCCGACATGATCAGCTCACGGAGTTCCTTAGCGTATTTA
>JAKQJH010000188.1 GCA_029561255.1 Bacteroidota bacterium
GGAATACGGAAGCCGAAATTAAAGCAGGCTTCGGCGGGGGTAACATTGTGCTTGGCGCAGAGTTCAAAAAATTTGGCCCGCCAGGCATATTTGGCTTTTCCATCCTCCGTTTCGGGATCCACTTTTTTGTAATTATAAAAATCACGACCAACGAGGAAGCCCCCGTTGAAAACTGCAGAATTAATGATGGCCACTCCTTTACTGTGCAGTTGCGCCATGAATTCAAGCAAGGGCTTTGGATGGGAATGTACGGTGATGCTGTTGGCAATCATCACCCAGTCGAGGTCCACCTGTTGTGCAATACGCTCAATGCTTCTCCAGTTCTTAGCGCCTACCCCTACTGAACTGATCTTGCCGGCGGCTTTCAGTTCTTGCAGGGCTTTATAGGCATCCAGTATATCCTGGAATCTTTTTTTATCATCGTCTTCATCCACGGCTGCAGCGAGGTACTCATCCGGATCGTGAACAGAAGCCGTTTGTGTTTTATATTTTCCCAGCAATTCATTTCCCTGCTCATAACATTCCATTATACCCTGGTAACTGATTTTCTGTACCGCATCATGTTTGAGGTTATGCCATACGCCCGGTTCAAAAGTAGATTCCGGACCTGTTAAAGGCACACGATACCAGGCGAGCTTATTACTGATGATCACATTTTCCGGTGCTACGCCCAGTTCATCGAGACATTGTCCGAGTACTTCTAATGCCAATCCGGCTCCATATTTACCGGCCGAGTCAAACATCAGTAATCCACCTGGTGCATTTTGCACACATTCTTTCATGATGGCCAGTTTAGTGGCATAGGGAATTTCTTCATATATATTTCCCAGGGCGGTGGTACCAAAGATGACCGGGGGAAAATGAACTCTTGCTGACATGGGATAAAATTATAAGTGATAGAACCGGATTGCATTCCCGGAGAAGACCGAGGCCTGCTCTTCCGGTGTAAAGGAACTGAAATAATTTTTAACAATCGTAAGTACCTGAGTATAGCTACCTGCCACGAGACAAACAGGCCAGTCGCTGCC
>JAKQJH010000215.1 GCA_029561255.1 Bacteroidota bacterium
TTTGCCGTAAGATTGCCCGCGACCATAATGGCGACATTGCGGTGACAAATAATCTGCCCACAGGCAGTAATTTTGCAGTTATTTTTAAGACATGAGCGGAGATAAAAAAACATCCATCCTGCTGGTGGAAGATGAAGAGAATCTTCATGAAGCGTTAAAGCTGAACCTGGAACTGGAAGGCTATGAAGTCACTTCTGCTTTCGACGGGGCCGCTGCGCTGAAAGCGGTCAGCAATGAGTATTTTGACCTGATCATTTTAGATGTCATGTTGCCTGAAATGGACGGCATCACCGTTACCGAAACGATCCGCCTCAGCAATAATGATGTACCGGTACTGATCCTCAGTGCCAAAAACAGCAGTGCAGACCGGGTACTGGGATTGAAAAAAGGAGCCGATGATTATCTCACCAAACCTTTTAACCTGGAAGAACTCCTGCTCCGGGTTTATAAACTGATTAATAAGAACAAAAAACTGCAGGACAAAACCACCCTGGGAGATCACTATGAGTTTGGCAATAACCAGGTGGATTTTAAAGCACAGGAAGCCACCAGTTTTAACGGGGAGAAAATACAACTGAGCAAAAAGGAAACCATGCTGCTCAAACTGCTCATTGAAAATAAAAATGAAGTAGTGCCGCGCGAGAAGATCCTGCAATCCGTTTGGGGCTATAATGTGTACCCCACCACCCGCACCATTGATAATTTCATCCTGAACTTCCGGAAATATTTCGAGGAAGACAGCCGTAATCCCCGGTACTTTCATTCTGTACGTGGCGTAGGTTACAAGTATTCAGAATAAGATCCCGTTCATTTTCTCCAGCAACTCCCGGGTCTCTTCCAGCAATACCGCATTGGATTTGCCTGTCACCGCACTGGTGTAGATGCCCGTTTCACAATCGGAAAAGATGGTACTGAGTGAATGAATCGCATCGTCACCCGCCCCTTTTTGTTTCAACAAATCAAACAGGTTTTCTTTATTCCGTGCACTGCCGGCGAGCTCAAAATAATCCTGAAAATAGTTCCAGATAGAACGGTGCAGTGTGGCATAAAAAGCGTTGTCTTCTCCGGCTACCATTCCGGCAGCATCAGACAATACTTCACTGATATCGGGCTTTACTTTTTTTACCGGGACGGGTATTCCCGCTGCTGGTTTTTTCTTCAATGCCCAATAAGCCAGTACCGAGGATACCAGCAGGAAAACCACAATGATGGCAATGCGGCTTTTCTGCTGACTCAGTTCATCAATCGAAATCTTATGTTCTTCGTTCTGTAACCGCTTCTTCTCCTGGTTACTGATATTTACTTCCAGCACTTTACTTACCAGGCTACTGTACCGGTTACTATCCGTATCAAAAAAAGAAAAACGGACAACGGGCAATTTATAGGCACCGGGCTCAGTACAAACAAATCCAAACCTGAACTGTCGCTTGCCAGCCAGGGGGATCTTTAATTTGTCCAGTGAATCAGTCACCACGGCGCCAAAACCTTCCATACCGGCCGGCCATTCGATAACGGGTGCAGAGAGTTGTATAAAATTTCCTTCCCCTTCAATCGTTACCAGCAGGAACCCTTCTTCATTCCTGGACAGGGTGGGTTGCTCCAGCCGGGTTTGTAAAGTAAACTTCCCGACCGCCGCATTAAAATCCACGGGTTTATTTTTTTCCGGGAGCGGTTTCACTTCTATTGACAGGGGCTCGGTACGCAGCTGGTTCTCTACGATGGTGACTCCTTCCTCCTCCGGCTCTTCTTCACTGGCACCCAACATCCCTTCCGCAATCCGTTGTTCTGTTTTGCGGTTCATAACCCGGGTTGAAAATTTCACCCTGTTTTTTATTTCCATCGGATCAATCGTGAAACGTCCGGCCTGTAAAGGATATAGCTGAAGTTTACGGATGATATGTACATAAAACTCTTTCCCATTCAATTGTTCGGTGCTGAGTTTTTGTTCCTGCAGCCCAATCATATCTTGTACGGTAAATCCATAAAAACCGGGGTTCTTGATGATATCGGTACTGGATTCTAACCTGGAATATAATTTATAGATCACGAGTACCGGCTCGCCTACATAACAGGTCTTTTTATCAGCGGACACCCGCAAAAAAAGATTCTCTTTGATTTTTATCTGTGCATTTTCCTCAGGTCCGAGATAATAACCGGTGGGACCGTTTGCCGTATTCACCGATTCCATGGAACGGGCAGCGGATATAACAGTAATACGGGCGTTACTACTTTGCAAAATACTGTTGCCGGTACGCAGGCTCGCACCGGGAATCCGGTATTCACCAGGTTGTGCAGCCACCAGGGTGTATATATAATTTTTGAAAAGTAGTCCGGTGCCTTTTGATTTACCAGGATAAATGTCCGGACCCTCTACCAGGCGGAATGGATAAAAATCGGGCGGAATGAGTTCATGTGCCGGTGATCCTTCCACATAAAACTGGATGCGGAACGATTCCCCGGCCACAACCGGTTCGGTGGGGGCAATAGTCTTAAAGACAACCTGGGATGACCCCGTAAGTGAAATCAGCAGAAGGAAAAATATAGCTTTGGTTTTTTTCATGTAAGCAGGTCTAAAAGTAAAGCCCGACTTTCAATAAAAAACCTAAAAAATGGTTAAACGGCCCGGAGCGCTGTTACAGATCGCCCAGTTGAGGGCGGATCAAGATATCCTCCACACAGGCCTGGACGGATAAAGAAGAGGCCGCCCAGACCATTTTGGCAATATCGGCAGCTTCCATGATGCGGTTGGATGAATTATCAAAATCACCCCAGGAATTGGTCAGTACGGCTCCGGGATGAACAGACGTAACCTTGATACCATGTGGTTTGAGTTCCTCCCGCAGGTTTTTACTAAAGCCATACATTGCAAACTTGCTGATACTATACGCTCCTCCATTGGCGTAGGCATGCAGGGAGGCGATAGAGCACATATTGAAAATATGGCCCTGTTTACGGTTCATCATGGCCGGCAGCAGACTGCGGGTAAGGTGATAGGCACTGAAGAGGTTTATGTTGAGTTGACTCTCCAGTACTCCCTCAGGTTCATTGTGTACACTCCCGGGTTCAAACAAGCCGGCATTATTGACCAGTATATCCGGTATGGCCTGTGACAGGCACCAGTTCCCAAAAGCAATCGTTTCCTCTTTTACCCGTAAATCGGCCGGACGTGCTTTCACGGTGGCCTGCGGATAACGGGTTTGCAATTCCTCCATGGTTTTATAAAGGGCCCCTTCTCCCCTGGAACAGAGGTAAAGACTGGCGCCATTCGCTGCAAATATTTCGGCTATTGCTTTCCCGATTCCTTTCGAAGCACCGGTCACCACTACGTTGAGTTGACTATTCCTTTCCATACCTGTCTGAATTGTTCTGTAAATTGCAAACTTATCTATGAATAAAGAAATTAATTCCCCCGGCGAAAAGCGTTATACTCACCTGTTCTTTGACCTGGACCATACGCTCTGGGATTTTGAGGCCAACAGCCGGGTCACCCTGCTGGATCTTTTTAATGATCTGCAACTCGGTGAACGCGGGGTGCATGATTTTGATCTGTTCCATAAAAACTACCTCGTGCATAATGATAAATTATGGGACCGGTACCGCAACGGGTATATTAAAGTGGATGAACTGCGTTGGAAAAGAATGTGGCTGACCCTGCTGGATTTCAAAATAGCCGATGAACCCCTGGCGCGAAAGATGGGTATTCAGTTCCTCGACCTGCTGCCCACCCGCAAACTATTATTTCCTTATACCATAGAGATCCTCGATTACCTGCAGGCGAAGCAATACCAGCTGCACATGATCACCAATGGGTTTGAAAAAACGCAGTACAGCAAACTGGAGAACTCCGGACTGGATAAATACTTCACCCATGTGATCACCTCCGAAGGAAGTAACAGCCTCAAGCCCCACAAAGAGATTTTTGACTTTGCTTTTCAGCAAGCCGGGGCCGATCGGGCCAGCAGCATCATGATCGGGGATACGCTCGAAGTGGATATACTGGGGGGAATGAATGCGGGGATCGACCAGGTGCATGTCAATCACCTGAACAAAAACAGGGAAGCAGTCAGCAATCAGCAACTGCCCACCTATACTGTATTCTCATTAAAGGAATTGGAAACGATCTTCTGACCGGTTACCAGGAAGCAATCACTGTTACGCCGCCCTGGGGCTTGTCACCCAGCTTTACATGAATCTTTGCATCCAGTGGCAGAAGCAGGTCGACGCGTGAGCCCAATTTGATAAAGCCCATTTCATCCGTTTGTTTGACGGTCTGGCCGGCTTTGAGGTAATTCACAATCCGTTTGGCCAACGCTCCGGCTATTTGTTTCACCAGGATTTCCCGGCCATCTTTGCGGTAAACCACGGAATGGCGTTCATTTTCTGTGGAAGATTTGGGATGCCAGGCCACGAGGTATTTTCCTTTGTGGTACTGACTATACATTACTTCACCGCTGATGGGGTTGCGGTTTACGTGGACATTCAGCGGACTCATAAAAATAGAGACCTGTATCCGGCGGTCCTTGAAATATTCATCGGCCTGTACTTCTTCAATCACCACTACTTTTCCATCAGCAGGGGCTACGATCGCATTTTCCTGTATCGTGAGCTGACGGTTCGGAATCCGGAAAAAAGAGATCAGGAAGAGCAGCAAACCTAATGTCACAATAAAAAGGAGCAGGCTCACTAATGGCATCCCGGCACTGATAAAGTAAAAAGATACCAGGTTGATAATCGCGAAAACAGTGGTAGCAATGGCGATGGTTTTGTAGCCTTCTTTGTGAATGGTCATTTAAGGAATATTATGGAGCAAATATAGGACAAACAGTTGTCAGATGTCGGATGTCGGATGTCAGGAAACAGCCCGCTAAGCTAGAAGCTAGAAGCCAGAAGCCAGAAGGGAACAGCCCCTCCTTAGAAGGTTTAAACTAAAAAAACGAATCGTTACTCGTTTTACGGCATCACGTTCGTACTTAGTACTTCGTAATTCGTACTTTCTTTAGTTGACCGGGCAGTTCTGATGATAATCGATCAGTTCGATGGGGGTTTTTTCAAACTGGTGACCGGCATAAACCCGTTCGATTTCGTGCAGGACTTCATCGATTTCTTCCACGGTTTTGAGGGTAACCAGTTTGCCGCGGTATTCTTTGATGTTCGGTAGTCCTTTGAGGTAATTGGTATAATGCCGGCGCATTTCATTAATGCCGACCACGGGGTTCTTCCATTCAACGGATTTATATAAATGTTTGCGGGCTACAGCCACACGGTCATGTATCGTTGGAGAAGGCAGGTGGGTACCGGTCTTTACAAAATGTTTGATCTCATTAAAGATCCAGGGATAGCCGATTGCCGCACGGCCGATCATGATGCCATCCACGCCGTAACGGTTTTTATATTCCACCGCTTTTTCGGGTGAATCAATATCCCCGTTCCCGAAAATGGGAATCTGTATCCGCGGATTATTTTTCACTTTGCCGATCAGGGTCCAGTCGGCTTCACCTTTATACATCTGCGTACGGGTACGTCCATGGATCGCGAGTGCTTTGATCCCCACATCCTGCAGACGTTCGGCTACTTCTTCTATATTCTTTGTATTCTCATCCCAGCCAAGGCGGGTCTTAACGGTTACTGGTAAAGAAGTGGACTTAACCACGGCCGAAGTAAGCCGAACCATCAGGTCGATATCCTTCAGCACCCCGGCACCGGCTCCTTTCAACGCTACTTTTTTTACGGGGCATCCAAAATTTATATCCAGCAGGTCGGGATTGGTGACTTCCACAATTTTCGCCGCCATGGCCAGACTTTCTTCATCTCCCCCAAAAATCTGGATACCCACCGGACGTTCATAATCAAAAATGTCGAGTTTTTTCCGGCTTTTAATCGCATCGCGGATCAGTCCTTCTGATGAAATAAACTCCGTATACATGAGATCCGCCCCGTTATCCTTGCACACGGCACGAAAGGGAGGATCGCTGACATCCTCCATGGGAGCCAGAAGCAGCGGGAATTCAGGAAGTTGTATGTTGCCAATTTTTACCATTCCGTCGGTATTTGCCTATTTTTGCCCTTCGGGCTTTAAGGCTAAGCCTGCAAATTTACAATCTAAAAGCCAGAGTAGTAGCATGAAGGGGTTATTTAAGAACAAATCAGCTGGAAATCAATTGCTTCTGATGGTCTGCATCGCGCTGGTGGGTGTGTTTATTATCGGCTCCCTCTTCGGTACCATTATCTTGTCCGCTATCACTGGCATTCAATCCTCCGAACTGCTTGATTTTAATAAACTCGATTTTAACCAGCCGGGCATGATCACCTATATCCGGGGACTGCAGTTTTTCCAGTTTCTAGGCCTTTTCCTTGTGCCTTCTTTGCTTTGTGCCTGGTTATTCAGTACCAATAGCAAAAAATACCTGGGGCTTCAGATCCCGCATGGTGAATCTTACTGGATCATCGGCATGCTGGTCATGATCCTGGCCATACCTTTTGTACAATGGCTGGGAGAGATGAACCGGGGCATTCATTTTCCCGGGGCCATTGAGCAATGGATGAAGGACAAGGAAAACGGCGCCAACAAAACCGTGATGGCTCTCCTATCCCGCCGGACTATCCAGGACCTGGTATTGAATATTATCTGCATTGCCGGATTGGCCGCCGTTGGTGAAGAATTATTGTTCCGCGGGGTGGCCCAGCGGCTCTTTATTAAACTATTCAAACGTGTATGGCCGGGTATCATCATTACCGCTTTTCTGTTTTCCGCCATGCACCTGCAGTTCTATGGCTTCTTTCCCCGTTTTGTACTGGGCATCTTACTGGGTGTGATCTATTGGTACAGCGGAAGTTTATGGACGGCGATACTCGCTCACTTTGTATATGATGCGCTGCTGATCACCCTGGCTTATTTTAATCCCAAACTGATTAATGAAGAAAATACGGTGAAGATGTCTTCGATTGCCCTGACAGCCGCCTTCAGTTTTATCCTGGTAGGACTGGCCGTAAACTGGATGATCAAACATTCCAAAACCCGTTACCAGGGAATATTTGAAGAAGACCAGGCACCGGCCGATAACCGACCGTATTGAACTAACTTTAGTATATGGCATTTAACTGGAAGACATTTAATACCAGAGCGCTTACTGCCCTTGTATTTGTAGCCGTCATGATGGCCGGACTGCTCCTGAACCACTGGAGTTTTTTTGTTTTATTCTCGGTGGTCCATTTTGGCTGCTGGTGGGAATATTTCAAACTCACGGAAAAAAATTACCAGACCACTTTTCATATCTATACCAAACTCGGTTTTATGTTGCTGGGTACGGACTCATGCTCTGGTTTTGCGGGGATGTATTTCAGATTGGTAATTATTCGCTCCGGGACAATTTCTCCATGCCGGTATCGGTGGCGGGTTTTATTCT
>JAKQJH010000223.1 GCA_029561255.1 Bacteroidota bacterium
ACCCTGCCCGGTATGCGGCGACCATTTTGTAAATATTCTGAAAGGAAAAGAACTCCGGGTGAAATCCCTGGTCATAAACTGAAACAATAACCTAAAACGATTTATCATGTGTGCTACCTGCGGTTGCGACTCCCATTCCCACCAACACGATCATGATCATTCCCATTCCCACAGCAAAACCATTGTGGAAGTGGAAAAGGATGTTTTATACGAAAATAATATGCTGGCCCAGCGGAACCGGGGCTATTTTGAAGCAAAGAATATCCTGGCCCTGAACCTGGTGAGTTCACCCGGATCAGGTAAAACTTCGTTACTGGAAAGAACACTCACTGATCTGAAAGAGCAGTTTACCTGCTATGTCATTGAAGGTGATCAGCAAACTTCCCGGGATGCTGACCGGATTCATGCCACCGGCACCAAAGTTGCCCAGATCAATACCGGTAAAGGTTGCCACCTCGATGCACATATGGTCCTGCATGCAGTACAGGGTATGAAACCCTCCGAAAATTCGATCCTCTTTATAGAAAATGTCGGCAACCTGGTTTGTCCGGCCATGTTTGACCTCGGCGAAAAAGAACGTGTGGTGATTATCAGTGTAACGGAAGGGGATGACAAACCCATTAAGTACCCCGACATGTTCCATACATCCACCCTGTGTATCATCAACAAAACTGATCTGCTGCCTTATGTTCCTTTCAGCATGGACAAGTGCAGGGAATATGCACGTCAGGTCAATCCGAACCTGCAGTTTATTGAAGTCAGTTGTACCAATGGAGAGGGCTTACCCGCCTGGTACCAATGGCTGAAAGAAAAAGTGCTCGTGCCTGAAAGCGTATAGTCTGCTTTTTATAGTCTTTTTATGAACACCTATCATATCCATATTGGCGGGTTGGTTCAGGGCGTCGGTTTCCGGCCATTTGTTTGCCGGTTGGCCGACCGAATGGGCTTGCATGGCTGGGTAAGCAATGGCAATGATGGCGTACATATTGAAATCAATGCAACTGAAGAAACGGCAGACAGTTTTTATACCTCCCTCCTTTGCTGTCAGCCGGAGAATGCCATTATACGCTCACATCATCTGCAGATAACAGCACCAACAATATATACTGATTTTAGTATAAAGAAAAGTGACGATTCTGCAATTCCTGATCTTTTGCTGACACCCGATATTGCTATTTGTGAAAACTGCCGGAAAGAAATCACTGACCCCGGTAATAAACGTTACCAATATCCTTTCACCACCTGCCTGGAATGCGGTCCACGGTATTCCATTATTACCGGTTTACCATATGACCGTCCGAATACGACAATGGGTGAACTGCATATGTGCCCTGCCTGTGAGAAGGAATATACGAACATCCATGATCACCGGCATTTCAGTCAGACCAATTCCTGTCCGGATTGCGCCATACCCATGCACCTTTTTGATAATAACGGGGTCGAAATATCCAGCGATCCTGAAAGTATCCTGCTGATTGCACTCGAATCACTGAAACATGGTCATATACTTGCTGTAAAAGGAATCGGGGGATACCTGCTGATTTGTGATGCCACCAAGCATTATTCCGTGAGTACATTGAGGGACCGGAAACACCGGCCTGCCCGGCCATTTGCTGTTATGTACCCATCGGTGGAAAAAGCAGAAGAGGACCTGGTCATTACAGATAAAGAAAAAAAGGCTTTACAAAGTAAACAGGCTCCCATTGTATTATGCGAACTGAAAGAAGAACCGGCTTCGGGTATTTGCACTGAAACAATTGCACCGGGTCTTGGAAAAATCGGTGCCTTGCTGCCTTATACAGCGTTGCTGGCTTTGATTATGGAAGGCTGGAATAAACCACTGGTGGCTACGAGCGGGAACCTGAGTGGTTCACCCATTATTTATACGGATGAAGATGCTATACTATGGCTGACAGACTATGCGGATTTCATTATCAGCTTTGAACGCGATATTATTGCCCCACAGGATGACAGTGTAATACAATTTACCAGGCATTCGACCCATCCGGTTATCCTGCGGCGGTCCCGGGGACTGGCGCCAAACTATTTCCCTGTAACCTTTTTGAACAGAAAGCCAATGCTGGCCATGGGAGCCGAACTTAAAAGCGCTTTTGCACTCAGTGCGGGACACAATCTGTATGTAAGCCAGTACCTCGGTGACCAGGCAAACTTTGAGTCACAGGTCAGTTTTGATTATACACTTTCCCATCTCCGGCAGTTATTGCAATTCAACCCGGAACAAATACTCATTGACAATCACCCCAATTATTTTGTGTCTCAAAAAGGAAAAGAACTTGCTGAAGAATGGAATATTCCTTTCAGGACCATCCAACACCATAAAGCACACTTTGCTGCAGTACTAGCCGAGAATGATCTGTTAAGTTGCCAGGAAAAAGTTCTGGGCGTGATCTGGGATGGTACCGGATATGGTGACGACGAACAGGTATGGGGGGGCGAGTTCTTTCTGCTTGAAGACGGGGAGATGGACCGTTATATGCACCTGGACTATTTCCCGCAGTTACTGGGCGATAAAATGAGTAAAGAACCCAGGGTCAGTGCTGTTTCATTATTACGCAACAGTATGGATCAGCTTATGGAGATCAAGGATTTATTCTCAGGAGCAGAAAGAGAATTCTACCTGAAATTGTTACAGCAAAAGCCGGATCTGCTAACCTCCAGTATGGGCCGCCTGCTGGATGGAATAGCCGCCATATTGAAAATTCAATCCATCAATACGTATGAAGGAGAAGCGGCGATGAAACTGGAAGCGGCGGCCCGTTTATGCAAAACGGAAAGCATGGACTATTACCCGGTTGCAGTGAATAAAAACCGGCTTGACTGGACAGCGATGATCAACGAACTGCTGCAGGATATAAAAGACCAAACCCCATTACCGGATATTGCCCGTAAAGTCTTTGTATCACTGGCCATGCTGATTAAAAACGTAGCCCTTCGCGCAGGAGTAAAAAAGATCGCATTCAGCGGCGGTGTATTCCAGAATGCCTTCCTTGTTGACCTCGTTACGCTATTATTACAAAATGAATATGAACTATACTTCCACCGGCAACTCAGTCCCAACGACGAATGTATCGGTTTTGGCCAACTGGCCTATGCCGCGCTGATGGAAGAAAACAAAGCTATCTTTTCGAAAGACCAATTATTATTAAATCACTGACAAAAATCAACACATGTGTTTAGCCATTCCGGGTAAATTATTATCCATCACCGGCCAGTTAGATGATACGTTCCGCCAGGGTAAAGTATCATTCGGCGGTATTACCAAAGAAGTCAATTTATCCATGGTGCCCGAAGCCCAGATCGGCGACTATGTCCTCGTGCATGTAGGCGTGGCCATAGGCAAAGTGGATGAGGAAGAAGCCAGGCAGACGTTTGAGTATTTGAAAGCGATGGGGGAGGTAGAGGAACTAAAGGACGAAAAGATCTAAACTGCTAGCTACGAGTTACGAGCCTGCCGGCCGGCAAAGGCAGGTTACGAGACTTAAAGAACAGAAAGATCAATTTATTAGCAAGAACAAACTCGAAACTCGCAGCTCGTTACTCGTGGCTTATACTAAAACATCAATTAACATGAAATACCTGACCGAATATCGCGATCCCGAACTGGTCCGGCAATACCTGGAGCAGATTCACCAGGTGACCACCCG
>JAKQJH010000226.1 GCA_029561255.1 Bacteroidota bacterium
TGATAACTGCCTGCCGGCAGGTGGGTGTACTCTTTTTCCGTCTTGGCCGACCACTCACTCCAGTTGTCATCAAAGCCTCTCAGGCGACAACTGTATTCCAGGCTGGTTTGCTGGCCAAATAACGGGGATGAATATTCGAAATGCAGCGTTCCCCACTGATGTGCGATGGATGGCTGAGCACTTTTGCCGGAATCGGCCGCATATCCTCCATACAGCAGGCTGTCACGGCGGTTGAAGATGCGCACATTCCTGACCATCACTTCCAGGACCGGGATATTCTTTTTGTACTTTTCATAGTTGATCAGGAAGAATCCCTTTTCCGCCCCGATAAATACATTGTTATTGTTCACCGGGTAGATAAATTCAAAACCACTCAGCATTTTACTGCTCAGTTCCGGCAGGTGAATCAGTTGCGGTTTTTTATCACGTCGGTCCAGCACCCCCAGTTGTTTATCATGAATAAACCAGATATTTCCCTCGGGATCTTCTTTCAGGTACCGGATGCTTTGTTGCCCGAGTAATTCCTGGTAATAGGGAGAGGGGATGAACCGGTCTTTGGCCGGATCAAAACCATACACGCCTTTTTCGGTGGCCACCACGACTTCATTGTTTATTTTATAAACGTGATTGTTGAGGGTGGAAGGAAGCCCGTTGGCGGCGGTGTAAAGTTTAGACTGATACTGGCCGTTGCCATCCGGATTCAACCGGTACACGCCGTGGTAGGGGTGAGATACCCAAACCGCATTGTCTTTATCGATGGCGACAAAGCGGCAGGATTCATCCAGCCCTTTTACATTTTCGGCCGGAATAAACCGATTATTGCTGTAATCAAATAAACTAAGCCCCCGGTAAGTGCCGGTGATCATCCGGGCCGTGGGAAACACGGTTGAAAGCGGGATGAAGTTCCATACCCCTTTTTCCGAACTAAAGAAAGGGGTGGCCGTATTTCCGTCAACAATAAATGCACCTTCATGATGCCCGAGTAATAAGGTGTTATTGATAGTGGCCAGTCCCCATACCTGGCCGGTGGTATTGGTTACCTGTGTAAACTGTCCTTTGCTGAAACTATAATCCTGCAAAGGCTGAAGCGGTACCGAATAAAGCCCGGCAGAAGTGCCTGTATATAATACATCCTTATGGATAATTGCCGAGTAACCGGATCCGTCCTGCGAATAAGGACTGATTCGTTTGATAGCACTGTTATAGGCAATAAAGTCTATGCCATTATCGAGTCCCAGCCAGAGATTCTGTTGCCGGTCCAGGAAAATACTGAGTACATTATTATTCTGAAGTCCTTCAGACCGGGAAAACTGCTGGATCAGGTTGCCCCTGGTGTCTACGATATGCACGCCATTATTATTCGTGGCGAGGGCCACCCATTCTGCATTAATTGCCGTTGCTGCATAGATCCGGTCCTTTTCGATCAGGGCCAGGGCCGGCGAATTCAGTTTTACAGCTCCCTCCTTACTTAATATATAGATCCCGTTTTTGAGGGTGGTCACCAGGCTGCTGTCACGCCCGATTGGCAAAATCGCCGTAATGGGGTCGGAGCCCGGCAGCTGATTGCTGGTCTGCACAGGACTCCAGATATTATTATTGAATGTCATGATCCCATTCACATAATCATGGGCAAAAAGACGGTCGCCGCAGACACCGAGGTATGACCACTCGGAGGGGGCGGTAAACACGGCCATGGCATTTCCGGTGTACCGGAATATTTTTCCCGGTGTCCGGAAGTAGACATCTTTCTTATATACACAGATATCCCATACATCCCCGAAAGAACGCTCTTTTTCAGGCAACAGTTCAACGAGGGAGGTAAAGCGCAGGCTTCCGTTCCGGCCAGGGGAGAAATAGCCCAGTTCGTCTTGTCCGCCGGCATAGACCCGGTCTCCGGCACCGGTTTCGACGGACCGGACAATGGTTTTATTCGGAAGCGGGTAAAGGTTCCAATATTTCCCGTCAAAGCTCAGTACCCCTTCATTATTAGCCAGATAGAGGATCCCTTGCCGGTCCTGGCGGATATCCCAGTTTTGTAGACCGGCCGCATATGCCTGTTTTGAGTAATTTATAATGTCTGGTAAGCCAATTGTATTTTGGCAAAAGACCGTAACCGGAAGCAAAAAAACGAGCAGGATAAATTTTCTCATGATGGGGCAATGATTCGTAATGTGAAAGTAGGGAAAAGCATTTGATGTAGGAATGATGTAGTTTAATTATTGCAATATCAATTAGTTACGTTTTTTGATGTATAGTTGTTGTAGGTAATAATTTCAAAAAAGTGGATTACAGGCGTAACTTGGCCGGGCTTTAAAAAGCATTTTTGTTCGCTAAAATAATTGCTATATGAAATTAAAAACTGCATTGCTGAGTCTCTGTGTCCTATTGACAGGCCTGCTTCAGATGGCCTCAGGACAAAACCTGCCAGTTTCCGGCACCGTTTCCAACAAATCAACCGGCGAGCCTTTGGTTGGCGCCACCATCTCGGTAAAAGGTACCCGTACCAATACCATGACAGATGCGAAGGGCCAGTTTACCATTGCGATCCCGAAAGCCGGGTCCGTCCTGGTATTCAGCTACACCGGTATGAAACAGGTTGAGTTTACGGTCTCCGACAACAAATCGGCGGTCAACATCCAATTAGAAGAAAGCACAACCAGCACCCTTACGGATGTGGTGGTCGTGGGTTATGGTACCCAAAAGGTCACGAAAGTGTCCGGTGCCATCTCTACCATTAAAAGTGCTGACATTGAAAAACTGAAACCCGTCCGGGTAGAAGAAGCCCTCCAGGGCCGTGCTTCCGGCGTGGTGGTGGTTAACAGTGGTACACCGGGTGCCAAACCCACCGTACTGGTAAGAGGTATTCCCTCCTTCTCCGGTACCGATCCGCTGGTGATCATCGATGGCGTTCCCCAGTCACTGACTGATTTCAACTCCATTAATGCCGCTGACATTGAATCCATCAACCTGCTGAAAGATGCGGCTACTACCGCCATCTACGGGGTGAAAGGGGGTAACGGGGTAATTGTGGTGACCACGAAGAATGGCCGCAAGAACCAGAAAACCGATATCACGTTCAACAGTAATTATGGAGTACAGGAAGTGGTGAACACCCTGGGTGTGCTGAACGCTTCTGAATATGCCGCCATCATCAATGAAGGAAGCACCACGGCCGGTGGCCAGGTGATTTTCCCCAACCTGAGTACGGTAGGTGTGGGTACCAACTGGCAGAATGAAGTATTCAAAATGGCCAGTATGCAGTCCCATAACGTATCTGCCCGCGGCGGCAGCGAAAAAATGTCTTATTTCCTTTCCGGTGGCTGGCTCAGCCAGGGCGGTATCGTGGGTGGTAATGATAAATCCAGGTTTAACCGCGGTAACCTGACCGCCAACCTGAATTTTGACCTGGCCCCCCGCCTGAAATTCATCCTCAATACCACAGCGGTATTACTGGATGGCAGAGGCATCCAGGAAAACTCCTTTAACAGTGTACTGGGTTCCGCGATCAACTTCGATCCCACCGTACCTAAATACAACACCGTTCCCAATACAGTGGGTACTTACGGATACAGCAACCTGCTGCTCTCCGAGATCTTCAACCCGCTGACCAAACTGGATAATACCTTTAATAAGAATGTAGGGAACAAACTTTATGGTAAAGGCGAATTACAATATGATGTACTGAAGAACCTGAAACTCACCAGCCGTTTTGGTTATACAAAATATGATGGGAATGCCAAATCCTTCAGCCCGCTGGTATTCTATGGTCCGCTGAACGTAGAGAATTCCATGAATGCGGACGGATCGACCGTTACAGGCCGGTTCAACAGTGTATCTCACGAAAAGACCAGCAACTTCAACTGGACCTGGGAATCTTTTGCGAACTATAATTTCAAAGTAAAAGAAGACCACAACTTTGAAACCGTACTCGGTTTCTCTATGGCCAAAACATCCGGCAATGCCGCTGGTGCCAGCCGCCAGGATGTACCGTTTAACTCATGGGAATTTGCGGACTTCACCGCAGCTACCGGTAACAATACCGCCACCAATACCAATGCGGTGACCGGTTATTATTACCAGTATTTCCGCCGTAACCTTTCTTACTTCTCCCGGATCAACTATGACTTCCAGGAAAAATACCTGGCTTCCTTCACGGCCCGCCGCGACGGATCCTATGCATTTGGTAAGAATAACAAATACGCCAACTTCTTCTCCGGTTCACTGGGATGGGTGGTGTCTAAAGAGAATTTCTTTAAATCTGAATTCATCGATCACCTGAAGATCCGCGGTAGCTACGGCTCCATCGGAAACGAAAACGTAGATCCTCAGTTTGTAAGTATTGTAACCGGCGGACCGAGTTATGGTCCTACCGCCAACAGTAACGGATACACATTCGGTGATATTTTCTATCCCGGTTCTACCGTAGGTTCAGCCGCCAATGACGCCCTGGCCTGGGAAAAACAATTGCAGGCGAATGTGGGTTTTGATATGACCTTCTACAAAAGAAGATTCACCATTTCTGCCGATTATTTCCAGAAAGAAGTGGAAGGTTTACTGTTTACTCCATCAGGTTCCCTGTACCTGGGTACCGTACCTTTCCCTACGGCGAATATCGGTTCTACCAAGAGCAGTGGTATCGACCTGATGCTTTCCTTTAATGAAACATTCGGTAAATCCTTCAAATTTAACACTAGTGTGACCTTCACTACCTCTAAAAATGAAGTGACTGCCACCAACAATGATGGCACAGCGAAAATCCTGGGTGGTTTCTATTTCAACGGTCAGTCACAGAATGTAACGGTATTTGAAAAAGGACAGACCCCTGGTTATTTCTACGGTTTCAAAACCAACGGTCTCTTCCAGAATTATACCGAAGTAAATGCCGGTCCTACACAGACAGGTGCCCAGCCGGGTGATATCCGTTTTGTGGATATGAACAAGGATGGTGTGATCAATGATGCGGATAAAACCAAGATCGGTGATCCGTTCCCTGAATTCACCCTCGGATGGAATGTGAACCTGGAGTTTAAGAATTTTGATTTCACCGCTTTCACTTACGCTTCTGTAGGTAATGAAGTATACAGGGCTTATGAAAGAAATGCGAACTATACCAATAAGGACCGCATGATCCTGGCCCGTTGGACCGGTGAGAACAGCACCAACAGCGCTAAGAATCCCCGTTATTCCTTTACGGATGCGAATAGCAATATCCGCGTATCTGACCGGTATGTGGAAGATGGTTCTTTTATTAAAATCAAAAACCTGCAGCTGGGTTACACCTTCCCGCAGCAAATGACCCGCAAGGTCTTCAGCCGCCTCCGTATTTATGCACAGGTGAAAAACGCACTCACATTTACCAAGTATACCGGATTTGATCCTGAGATCGCCGGCGGTATCATGGATACAGGCGTAGACAGAGGAGCATATCCCCTGGCACGTACCTATGCTGTCGGTATTGATATCAAACTTTAAACCGTTATAAAATTATTATACAATGAAGACCTTATTAATTAAATCAACCTTCTTTGCACTGCTGGTCCTGTCACTGGCCTCCTGCAAAAAATGGATCGACTACAATCCCCAGGAGGAGTTCAAGATTACTGAACTGGACTACCTGCAGTCTGAAAGCGACTACCGCACCATGGCAGTGAGTGTGTATACCCCGCTCCAATGGCTGAACCAGGCCGTGGTTGTCGGTGAGATTGCATCGGATAATGCAGTGAGTGGTGGTGAAAACGCTTCTGACGTGTTACCCCTGCAGCAAATTGATGATTACACGCATACGCCCAATAACGCGACTTTATCAGAATTATGGAAGTCAGCTTATGAAGGGGTGAACCGCGCCAATTACCTGACCCAGTATAAAGCCGCTAACCCGGCCGGTAAGTCAGTAGAGTTTGCTGGTAAGGAAGCGTTGTATGGAGAAGTACATTTCCTCCGCGCTTATTACTATTTCACCCTCGTGAAATTCTTTGGTGATGTACCGCTGTTTACCGACAAGCGTCTGGGTCTTGCTGAATCCGGCAGCCTGGGTCGTAGTCCTAAAGCAGATGTATACAAGCAGGTGGAAAATGACCTGATTGCCGCCATTGCTGTTTTACCTGCTGTACAGGTACAGAAAGGACGGATCACCAAGTATGCCGCACAGGCACTCCTTGGTAAAGTATATCTCTATCAGAAAAAATACAATGAAGCTGCTCCCGTGCTGGAAAGCATCATTACAGCCAATGCGTTTACACTGGTGAATGATTATGCAGGTATGTACCTGTCAACCGGTGAAAATGGTACTGAATCCGTTTTTGAGATCCAGTACTCCAACACCTCCCCTTATTATAACTGGGGTGGTGCCACCAGGGGCCAGGGCAACTATGCCGTTCAGCAATGTGGTATCCGCGGACTGAATGGTTCCGGAGCGATGCCTTATGCAGCAGGATGGAGTACCAACCTGCCTACGCAGAACCTGAACAACGCGTATACAGCGGGCGACCAGCGTAAAGCAGCCACCATCCTGGATATTGAAGCGTATAAAGCGGCGAATCCTTCTTTCAATATCACTTACCAGGTAGCTCCTTATAAGAACACTGGTTTATATAGTCAGAAGTATCATCCGCGTAAAGGACAGACTTCCGGTCAGCTGGAACTGAACTACCTGAATAACTACCGGATCATCCGGTACTCAGATGTGCTGTTAATGGCGGCTGAAGCATGGAACAAGTCTACCGCTCCTAATGACACAAAAGCACAGGGATATGTGAACCAGGTACGCCGCCGGGCTTTTGGCGACAACCTGCATGATATCACTACCACCGGTAATGCGCTTTACCTGAATATCATCGATGAGCGCCGCCTGGAACTCGCTATGGAAGGTGACCGTTTCTTTGACCTGGTTCGTACCGGTCAGGCTGCCACCAAGATCACGGGTTTCACCGCTGGTAAACACGAAGTATTCCCGATTCCACAGGAAGAAATAATTATTTCCGGACTGACCCAGAATGCCGGTTATTAATCAAACTCAAAACGAAAGCAAATGAAAGCATTAAAATATATAACCGGACTGGCCTTATTACTGGCCTTCTCCACGGGCTGTAAAAAGGATACCTACGAAGATGTTTCTTTTGTGGAAACAGCTATTGCTCCCGATCAGCTGGGTGTCTTATTTG
>JAKQJH010000221.1 GCA_029561255.1 Bacteroidota bacterium
GCGGAGAGGGAGGGATTCGAACCCTCGATACAGATTTAAGTCCGTATAACGGTTTAGCAAACCGGCCCTTTCGGCCACTCAGGCACCTCTCCAAAAGGACTCCGGAATCATTTCCGGGGCTGCAAAAATATGAATAACCGGGATTATAATCCAAAATACCGGGAACAAATCCCAAAAAAATTAAACCGGGAACAGGGTGCCCCTCAAAAAAAACCCGGACGACATAAATGTGTCCGGGAACAATATTTTTGGCTTGCTGTTGAGTCGTTTACATCGCGGCCAGCTGTACTTTCTGCTGGAGTTCGAGCACATTCTCCCGGAATACCCCGTCGGTATCCATCAGGTCTTTTACGGTCTGGCAGGAGTGGATGACCGTGGTGTGGTCCCTTCCGCCGAAATGCTCCCCAATCGTTTTCAGTGAATTCTTGGTAAAAGCTTTGGCCAGGTACATGGTAATCTGGCGGGCCTGTACGATTTCGCGTTTGCGGGTCTTCTGCAACAGCTTATCATAAGGTACATCAAAGTACTCGCAAACCATTTTCTGGATGGTATCGATGGTAATTTCCTTGCTGGACGATTTTACAAAGTTCCGTAACACTTTCTTAGCGAGATCTAAATCAATCTCTCTCCTGTTCAGCGAAGATTGTGCCAACAGTGAAATCAGGGCTCCCTCGAGCTCCCTTACATTGTTACTGATGTTATACGCAATGTATTTTACCACTTCCTTGGGCATCTCCAGGCCGTCATTCTTCATTTTCCGCTCCAGAATCTCGATCCGGGTATCATATTCCGGTACCTGAAGGTCGGCACTAAGGCCCCAGCGGAAACGGCTGAGCAGGCGCTCCTGTACCCCGTCCAGGTCCTTGGGTGATTTATCGGAAGTGAGCACCAGTTGTTTCTGGGATTGGTGCAGGTGGTTGAAAATGGCAAAGAAGGCATCCTGGGATTTCTCAGCTTTGGCAAAAAACTGCACATCATCAATAATCAGGACATCAATCAGCTGGTAAAAATGGATGAAGTCATTGATCGCATTATTCCGGCTGTGGTCCATAAACTGGTTGATGAACTTCTCGGAACTGACATATAAGACCACTTTGTTGGGATGCAGTCTTTTTACTTCATTTCCGATCGCCTGGGCCAGGTGGGTTTTTCCCAGTCCTACCCCGCCATAAATCACCAGCGGATTAAAGGAATTTGCGCCTGGCTTTTCTGCCACCGTTTTACCGGCACGACGGGCCACCCGGTTGCAATCGCCTTCAATGAATGCTTCAAAGGTATAGTTCGGATTCAGCTGCGGATCAATCTGCATCTTCTTAAGACCCGGTATAACAAACGGGTTCTTAACAGGATTGTTTATGACGAGCGGAAAATCCATTTCGTTATTTGAAAAAGTTTTAAATCCCTGACCACTGACATCCATGGTAACCGGCTTATTCTTGCTGTTGCCGCTGTCCACCATGATCCGATATTCCAACCGCGCTTCTTTTCCCAGTTCTCTCTTCAGTGTCTTCGCTAATAAATTTACGTAATGTTCTTCCAGGTATTCAAAAAAGAATTGGCTGGGTACCTGTATGACGAGGACATTATTCTTTATGGAAACCGGTTTAATAGGTTCGAACCAGGTCTTGAAATGCTGCCATTCGACAATATCCTTGATGATCTTCAAACAATTCGACCAGATTTTATCAGCATTTTTCTCCATCAGTCTGTAAGCAGTTTGTGTCGGGTTAACATTAGTTGTTCCTGAATCCCTCCGCTAAAAATCTTCTCGACAGTTCAGTTAAAAAAGTTGTACAGGGAGGCGAATATCACTATTTCTTTCCTAAAAAAAAATTTTATCCACCTGATTTTTGTGAAACAGAAATTGTGTGACTTTTCGCCAGTTTTTTGCCCGAAAATTTGGTAAATTCAAAATCTAGTCTACCAAGAATCAGGCCGGCAAATCCCACCTGATTGACCACCACCTCATCCCCCTTTTTATTCTTATACACCAGCGGCTGATCCAGAAAGGTATGCGTATGTCCCCCAATGATCAGGTCAATATTTTCACTCTCTTTGGCCAGCACCTCGTCACTCACTTTGTCACTTCCTTTATACTGGTTTCCCAGGTGCGACAGGCAAATGACCATATCGCAGTTTTTTTTCTTTCGCAGTAGTTCAGCCGTCTCATTGGCTTTCTGCACGGGATCGAGGTATTGCGTATTGCCAAACAGGTTATCGGGTATCAATCCTTTACCTTCAATGCCCACTCCCAACAAACCAACTGTTAGTTTGCCTTTCCGGATCACCCGGTACGGTTCCGTCTTGTTCTCCATCGGGGTTCCGCTAAAATCATAATTACTGACCAGCATCGGGAAACGGGCATGTTTGGTCAGTTGGGCAGCCAGGTTTTCCATCCCGGCATCAAAATCATGATTTCCAATCGTGCAGGCATCATACCCCAGCAAGGTCATGGCTTTGATCTCAGGTTCACCTTTATATATATTGAAATAAGGGGTTCCCTGAAAAATATCCCCGGCATCCAGTAATAATACCTGTTCCTCTTCCTGTCTTACCTGGCTGATCAGCCGGGCACGGGCGGCAATCCCACCCATTCCCTGGTTTCTGCCCCCATCCATCGGAAAGGGTTCAAGCCGGCTATGCGTATCGTTTGTATGCAGGATCGTGAGCCGGAGTGGATTGAAATATTCTGCCGCTTCCAGCAAAGCTGGTCCGGCAAATAAGCCCCCGGCTGTCAACGCCGCCTGTTTAAAAAATCTTTTTCTACTGAGCATGTGTCACCCGGTTTTCAATCGTGGCGGTAATTTTTTTCCCATTACTGTTCAGCCAGGCGATATAATCAATAATCGCATCCCGCATCAGGTAGCCATTCGTAATTTGTGGCACCGGACGAAGCATATCCGCATTATCCCCGCCATTCGCAATAAAATCTGAATTAGCAATGGTATAAACTTTTTCAGGATCCAGCGGCTGTCCGCCAACCTGCACATTCACGGCCTTGTTATTACTGATCTGCATCCGGATACCAGCCACCGGCCATCCGCCACGGCCCGCCATCAGGTCAAGCACCTGTTGCAGCACACTCCCTTTGATTTTTTGAAGGATCAGGAGATTATCAAAAGGCATCAGTTCAAAAACCTTACCACGGGTGATATTGCCCGCCGGTAATTGTGTCAGTCGTATTCCCCCAAAATTTACAAAAGCCAGGTCCACCTGCGTTTGGTATTTCTCCCGGGCCATGATCAGAAACGCATCCGCCATAAAATTACCAAGACTGCTTTCCGGCTGGGCTTTCTCCATACTCTCCGATGTTACACCCAATACGGAATTCATACTGTTATTGACACTATCACTAAATGGCTGCAGGAAATGTAATACAGCGGTATCAGCCGGCATGGTTTGGCTGATCCGGTATCCTTTATATTGAAGTGACTGGCCCTCGTATGATGTATGACAGGAAATTCCTGTTAAGAATAAAAGCAGAGCCGGAAAAAAATAATACCTGGGGTTCATAACAAACGATCTCGTTTGAAGGTATCACAATTTTATATACGATGCGGGAAAAAGGAAAAAAATATCCCGGGTTTTTATTTGCATCTTTGTACCCGCTTTCAGGATAAAAACCTGACGTTATGCAAAAGACCTTCACCCTCCGTTTATTGCCTTCTGAAGCTGCGAGTGAAACACTCGTGAAACAGTCTGTTGCCCTGGCTGCCGGGGTAAAACCAGCAGCAATAAGCGGATATATACTACAAAAACAATCCATTGATTCACGTGGACGCCAACCCTGGGTTAACCTGACCCTGCTGGCCTATATAAACGAGCCATGTCGTGAAAGGGAAAGGAAATCGTTTTCGTTCCGGGATGTACATAAAGCAACACAAACAGTCATTATTGTCGGAGCCGGCCCTGCTGGACTTTTCGCGGCCTTACAACTCATTGAATCCGGCATCCGGCCCCTGCTGCTCGAAAGAGGAAAGGATGTGAGAGCCCGCCGCCGTGACCTGGCAATGCTCAATAAAGAGGGAGTGGTGGATCCGGACAGCAATTATTGTTTTGGGGAAGGAGGTGCCGGCACTTACAGTGATGGTAAACTCTATACCCGCAGCAGCAAACGCGGGGATATCAACCGGATCCTGGAATTGTTTGTACACTTCGGCGCCGATGAAAAAATATTGTATGAGTCGCATCCGCATATCGGTACCAATAAACTTCCGCATATCATTACGGCTATGCGTGAAAAAATCCTGGCCTGCGGAGGCGAATTCCTCTTTGAAAAAAGAGTGACGGATTTTATACTGGAAGGGGAAAAAATAAAAGCAGTAAAGACGGCGGACGGACAGCGCTTCGAAGGCGATGCCGTGATCCTGGCAACCGGCCACTCGGCCCGGGATATTTTTGAATTACTTCATCATAAGAAAATACTCATTGAATTAAAACCCTTTGCCCTGGGTGTAAGGGTGGAACATCCCCAATCCCTGGTGGACAGTGCCCAATATCATTGTGACCTCCGGGGGGAGTTCCTCCCCCCCGCTTCTTACAGTTGGGTGCAACAGGTGGATGGTAAAGGGGTCTTTTCTTTTTGTATGTGCCCCGGTGGCATCATTGCTCCCGCTGCCACTGCTCCCGGTGAACTGGTGGTCAACGGATGGAGCCCGTCCAAACGGAATAACCCGTATGCCAACAGTGGAATCGTAGTCAGTATAGAAGAAAAAGATGTGCAGGGCTTTAATAAATATGGCCCGCTGGCAGCGATGTATTTCCAGCAATCCGTTGAGCAAACAGCCTTTCTGACCGGCGGAGGTAAAATGGTGGCTCCTGCACAGCGGTTAGCTGACTTTACAGAAAATAAAATATCAGGGAGTCTCCCGGATTGCTCTTATTTACCCGGAATCCATTCCGTTTCCATGAAAGAGGTATTACCGGCCTTTGTTTCGGAACGCCTGCGTCTTGGTTTTCGTGAATTCGGAAAAAAGATGAAGGGTTATATTACCAATGAGGCCGTGGTGGTGGCCACCGAATCCCGCACCTCCTCACCGGTACGGATACCCCGGAATGCGGATAACCTGCAACATCCCCAGATAGAGAATCTGTATCCCTGCGGAGAAGGGGCCGGTTATGCAGGGGGCATCGTGAGTGCCGCCATGGATGGCGAACGGGTAGCTGCCATGATCCTGGCAAAATACAGCCCGCAAAGCCAATAAGACTTATCCTGAATACCACCCGCCTCCATAAGCGAACTGTCTGATAAAATAAGACAGCTCCCTCTTTAGTAAACGCTTTTAATCTTTGCGGGAGATTTACGCAAGTCTTTTCCACCGATCAGGTGGATCTGGCAGCATTTTACGCCCTTATTGATGCAGTTCGCCGAAAATAAAGGGGGAAGTCGTACAGAAAACTAATTTTACACTTCAAAACCAACCATTATGGCCATACTTGAACTCCAGAACCTGAAAAAATACTTCGCCACGCAGAAGGCGGTGGATGATATCAGCCTGAACGTGGAAAGAGGACAGATATTCGGACTGCTCGGACCCAACGGGGCTGGCAAGACCACCCTGATAAGGATGATCACCGGGATTTTCTATCCGGATGAAGGACAGATAATTTTTGATGGCAAAAAATTCGACCCCGTTAATGATGTGGGCCTGATCGGTTATATGCCGGAAGAACGCGGTCTGTATAAAAAAATGAAAATCGGTGAACAAGCCATGTACCTGGCCCAGCTGAAGGGACTGAGTCACAGTGATGCACAGTCGAAAATAAAAAAATGGTTTGCCCGTTTTGAAATGGACAGCTGGTGGAATAAAAAAGTGGAGGACCTGTCCAAGGGGATGGGACAAAAACTTCAGTTTGTGACCACCGTATTGCACGAACCCAAACTGATCATCCTGGATGAACCCTTCAGCGGGCTCGATCCGGTCAACAGTAACCTGATCAAGGATGAAATTTTCAACCTGGCCCAGGGCGGATCAACAATCATCTTCAGTACACACCGGATGGAACAGGTGGAAGAAATCTGTAATCATATTGTCCTGGTGAATAAGGGAAAGAAAATACTGGATGGTACGGTCAAAGCGGTAAAACAGGAATTCAAGGAAAATATTTTCAGTGTAGGACTGAACCAACCGCTGACCAGTGTGCCGGCTACAGCCCCCTTTGAATTAACCGGGCATATGGAAGACCGTCATGTGATCCGTATCAAAGATGGCAGCAGCCCCAATGATGTACTCCGGTACCTGCTCGATCAGGGAGGAAATATTACGGCCTTCAATGAGATCCTGCCTTCCCTGAATGACATCTTTATCAAACTGGTGGAAGGCACGCCCACAGCCCGCCAGTTTCAACGGGTTCAAGCTTAATCATCACCATTCAAACCAACAAAATGAATAAGATATATATCATCATACGCCGCGAATACCTGACCCGGGTACGCAAAAAAACATTTATTATTTCCACCCTGCTGTTTCCCCTGCTGTACCTGGCACTCATCTTCGGCATGGGATTTATAGCCGAGAAGAGTAAGCAGAGCCTGCATGTGGCCCTGATCGATTCATCCGGTTACTTTACAGCACCCTTGCTTAGTAAAGAAAACCTGGCCGATAACAATTCCATGATTACCCTGGTGAAGGGGAATGCTGATTCGGTCATCGCCGATCATAAGAAAGCCGGATATGACGGTTATATCGTGGTACCGGCGATTGACTGGAAACAAGGGGCCGCATTACAATTTAAAGCCAATAAGGCCTATGGCAGGAGTTCCACTGCCGCGGTGGAAGCCAAATTGAATTCCATCTGGACGGCGATAAAAAAAGACAGCCTGCAGATCGACTCCCTGAAACAGGATATACTGGAGCAGCGCCTGATGGTGACGCCCAAAAACATTCAGGATGAAAATGCCAATGCCCAATATGCCGAAGCAATCGGTTATGTCTGCGGATTCCTGATCTACCTGATCCTGCTGATTTATGGTTCACAGGTGATGATGGGCGTGATGGAAGAAAAGACCAACCGGATCGCGGAAGTCATTGTCTCTTCGGTAAAACCTTTCCAGATGATGCTGGGTAAAATCCTGGGTATCGGCCTGGTGGCCCTGACCCAGTTCCTGCTATGGATTGCCTTTGTGCTGATTATATATAATGTGGGAAAGGCTTCCGGTAATGCCGGTATGGCTTCTGAAATGGTAGGAAAAATGCAAGGTTTATTCACCAGTGTGAATGTTCCGCTAATCTTGTTTTGCTTTGGCTTCTATTTCCTGGCCGGTTTCTTTTTCTACGCTTCCCTGTATGGCGCTATCGGCAGTGCAGTGAATGAAGATATGCGGGAGGCACAATCCCTCAGTTTTCCGGTCACCATGCTGGTGATTATCTCCATTGCCATGATGTCCGCGGCAATTGCAGACCCCACCGGACCTATTGCTGTATGGGGCAGTATTATACCCTTCAGCTCCCCGATCGTGATGATGGCCCGGATTCCATTTGGAGTACCCGGCACTGTGCCCTGGTGGCAGCTTATTTTATCCATGAGTGTATTGATCCTCAGTTTTACATTCACCGTCTGGTTTGCCGGCAAGATCTACCGCACCGGTATCCTCATGTATGGCAAAAA
>JAKQJH010000250.1 GCA_029561255.1 Bacteroidota bacterium
AAGATTATAAGGCACTCCTATTAAGGGAAAATCTTTATTGGCTTTGCGGGCACAAATACGCAAAACGATGATAAAAAGTATCTGCGAGCTTTCAGCGTCTAAAGTCCCCCTTCGGGGGATTTAGGGGGCCTACCTCCTACCAGGACCGTTCTTGAAGAACTTTTTCTTCGGATGTCCGCCTCTGCGGTCACCGTGTTGTCCCTGGTGATTGCGGGCGCGCGGGTTGTATTCGGGGGTTTCGCCCAGTTCGGCGGGTACCTGTGCTTTTTCGACTTCCTTTTCGAGTAAGCGTTCGATGGCAGCAAACTTGCCTTGTTCTTTATCCCCGATCAGGGTAAAGGCCGCTCCATCGGCTTCAGCGCGGGCGGTACGACCGATCCGGTGTACATAATCTTCTCCGTCGCCGGGTACATCCCAGTTGATCACGAGGTCGATGGTATCGATATCAATACCACGGCTCAGGATATCGGTGGCCACCATCAGGGGAATTCGCCCACTGGCAAAAGCGCCAAGCACTGATTCGCGTTGGGATTGTTCCAGGTCGCTGTGAATTTCTTCAATAATGAATCCGGCTTGTTTCAATTCCCTTCTCACTTCCTTCACCGTTTGTTTACGGCTGCAGAAGATAAGGGCATTTTTATAAGGGATCTCACGAAGCAATTTCTTTATAAGCGGCATTTTCTGCGGTTCGTATACCACATAGGCTTTCTGAATAATTTTCTCCGGTGGTTTGGAGATGGCGATATTGATCTCAACCGGTTCATGCAGGATCTGCCGGGCGAGCTGTCGGATCTTGGGAGGCATGGTGGCTGAAAAGAGCAGGTTCTGCCGTTTGGCTGGCAAGGTCTTGATGATTTTATTGATATCATCCTGGAAGCCCATATCCAGCATACGGTCTGCCTCATCGAGGATGAGAAACTGTAGTCCTTTCATGTTCACATAACCCATATTCAGGTGGGCGATCATCCGGCCAGGAGTACAGACGATAATATCTGCTCCCATTTGCAGGGCTTTCTTCTCCGCCACAAAGTTCTGGGCATCATTTCCCCCATAGATCGCAATCGAGCTGAGGTGGGTGAAATAGGAAAGTCCTTCAATATGCTGGGAAATCTGGATCGCCAATTCACGGGTAGGTACAATAATCAGGGCACCTACCTGGCCGTCGACATGATTATTCAATAAATGGTTCATAACGGGCAATAAAAAAGCCGCCGTCTTTCCGGTTCCGGTCTGAGCGGAGGCGATCACATCTTTGCCCGCCATAATCGGCGGAATCACCTGTTCCTGTACAGGGGTGGCATTTTCATAGTTGGAGGCTTCGATTCCTTCCAGTACTTCGGGGGAAAAATTAAACTCAGTAAAACGCAATGTATTCAGTTTTAGAAAGATGCAAAGTTACTTAAAAAGAGCCGCCGTAGCGGGTTTGGGCCTGTTTTTAATTAAAATCACCCCTGAAGCTGCCTATTGTCATAGTAACCCGGCAGTTGCGGAAGTAGCTTAGTACCAGTAAACTTTCATTTACCTAAATATTCTGTTATGAAATATAGTCTCCTCCTCAGCGCCCTGATCTTTACCCTGGCGGGTTACGGACAGGCCTGGACCAAACAATACGACCATGTGGATGATTGCATTTGTGGCTTATCTCTTGTAGGAAAGGGTGATAAACACGGTTTTGTTGACAAAGACGGAAAACTGGTCGTACCCCTGATTTATGATGATGCCCTGACTTTTTCAGAAGGTTTTGCGGCCGTAAAAATAAATGGCAAATGGGGTTATATCGACAGCACAGGAAAGACATTTGTTGAACCAAAATATATGGAAGCCATGTCCTTCCATTCCAGTTTCGCCGTGGTAAGCAATGGCAATGATTACGGATTCATTGATACGACCGGCAAGGTCGCCATCCCGATGATTTACGAAGGTGCTTCTAACTTCTCAGAGGGACTTGCCGCCGTAAACAGAAAAGGTGTTTGGGGTTATATTGACAATAAAGGCAAGGACCTCATTCCTTTCAAATACAATTTCGCCGGAACATTCGATAACGGTGCCGCCCGGGTGATGTTATCCGGAAAATGGATTTTGATTGATAATACGGGGAAGAAGATTGCGGATAGCGAATAGGCGGGAAAGAGAATGAGTAATGAGTAATGAATAATCAGTAATGAGTAAATTTCGAAGACCCTAAAAGTATTGAACCCTCCGGATAGCGGAGGGTTCAATACTTAAATACTGTGCGTTCAGCTACTCATTACTGATTACTCATTACTCATTTCCCCAAAAAACTCCTTCCAATCTTTCAGCCTTTTCCCCTTGAGAACATCTCCTACATGTTCCTCCTGTACTGCCCCCCTACCTCATACAGTGCCCGGGTGATTTGCCCGAGTGAACAGTACTTGGCGGTTTCCATGAGTTCTTCAAAGAGATTCCCATTATTGATCGCCACCGTTTGCAGGCGTTTCAGCATTTCCGCTGATTTCGTTTCATTCCTGTTCCAGAAGGCCCGGAGGTTAGTGATCTGTTGTTCTTTTTCTTCAGTGGTACTGCGGATAACTTCTCCCGGAATAATTGTAGGACTCCCCTTCTTATTGAGAAAGGTATTCACGCCGATCAGGGGCAATTCGCCGGTATGTTTCTGGTGTTCGTAATACAGACTTTCTTCCTGGATTTTATTGCGTTGGTACATGCGTTCCATGGCACCGAGCACGCCTCCCCTTTCGGTGAGCCGGTCAAACTCGGTTAATACTGCTTCCTCCACCAGGTCGGTCATTTCTTCCATAGCAAAGGAACCTTGTGTAAAATTTTCTGTCTTCGCAGATCCCAATTCACGATTGATGATCAGCTGGATCGCCATGGCCCGGCGTACACTTTCTTCGGTTGGTGTGGTAATGGCTTCGTCATAGGCATTTGTATGCAGGGAATTGCAATTGTCATAAATCGCATACAGTGCCTGTAAGGTGGTACGGATATCATTGAAGTCGATTTCCTGCGCATGCAGACTCCGGCCGGAAGTCTGGATATGGTACTTCAGCATCTGGCTGCGCTTATTGGCCTTGTATTTATATTTCATCGCCTTGGCCCAGATACGGCGGGCCACGCGGCCAATCACACTGTATTCGGGATCCATACCATTACTGAAGAAGAAAGAAAGATTCGGGGCAAAGTCATCGATTCGCATACCCCGGCTGAGATAATACTCCACATAGGTAAATCCATTGGCCAGGGTGAATGCCAGCTGGGTAATGGGATTGGCTCCTGCTTCAGCAATATGATAACCACTGATGGAGACGGAATAAAAGTTCCGGACTTTTTCACGGATAAAATATTCCTGCACATCGCCCATCAGTTTGAGTGCAAACTCGGTGGAAAAGATGCAGGTGTTCTGTGCCTGGTCTTCTTTTAAAATATCTGCCTGTACGGTACCCCGCACCTGTTGCAGGGCCGTTTGTTTGCACTGCTGATAAATCTCCGCCGGCAATACTTCATCGCCACTCAGTCCAAGCAGTTTTAATCCTAATCCATTATTCCCATCCGGTAATGTACCCGGGAATGAATCGTTATGATAAACGGGCTTTTGCCCATCAGGATATTTCTGCCTGAAAGCCGCTTCGACCAATTCCCACTTTCCACTCTCCACTATCCACTTCTCACACTGCTGATCAATGGCCGCATTCATAAAGAAGGCCAGCAGCATCGGGGCCGGGCCGTTGATGGTCATGGATACAGAAGTTTTCGGATCGCATAGATCAAAGCCGCTGTATAATTTTTTGGCATCATCCACCGTGGCGATACTTACACCACTGTTACCTACTTTCCCGTAAATATCCGGGCGGTGATCCGGATCTTCTCCGTATAAGGTCACTGAATCAAAAGCGGTGGATAAGCGTTTGGCGGGCTGGTCCACACTGACATAGTGAAAACGGCGGTTGGTCCGTTCGGG
>JAKQJH010000274.1 GCA_029561255.1 Bacteroidota bacterium
CCGATCAGCATTATTTGATCCTGGTAACGGATCGGTTCAGGCAGTTTTTCCAGCGCTATATCCAGAATAAAGTCCATGATCAGTGCTTAAAAAGTTCAGCGGCCATTTGAGTACAGGCATTCAGGATAACCGGATCCATATCCGGTAACAGGTTTCTTTCCCTGAAATATTCAATCATCCGTTCGCTATCCATATTACCTACCAGTTCATCATTGGCCATCGGACAGCCGCCGATTCCTTTCAGTGCCCCGTCAAAACGAAGACAGCCTGCTTTTACTGCGGCATCCAGTTTTTCCCGCCAGTTGTCGGGTGTCGAGTGCAGGTGCACGCCGATCTCAGTTCCCGGAAGTGATTCCACCAAATACCGGGTCATCGAATAAACCTGTTCCGGACTGGCCAGTCCTACCGTATCTGCCAGTGAAATAATGCCGATATCCATTCCCACGAGCCGGTTGACCCATTCAAATACCTGTTCTTCGTCATAGGGATCGCCATACGGATTTCCAAAGCCCATGGAAATATAAATCACGAGTTGTTTACCTGATTTTACACAGATTTCCTGGATCTCTTCCACCCTTGTCAGGGATTCACGGATGGTACTGTTGGTGTTTCGCTGCTGAAAAGTTTCGGAAACGGAGAAGGGGTAGCCCAGGTAACTGATTTCATCAAATACAACGGCATCCGTTGCACCCCGGAGATTTGCAACAATTGCAAGTAACCTGGTGGAGGTACCTGAAAGATCCAGTTGCCCGATCACTTCACGGGTATCCGCCAGTTGGGGAATAGCTTTGGGTGAAACAAAACTGCCAAAATCGATGGTATCAAAACCGGCTTTCAGCAACAGATTGATATAAGCGGCTTTCTGCGTGGCAGGAATGGGTGTCTTCCAGCCCTGCATGGCATCCCGCGGACATTCGATCAATCTGACCTGATTTGAAATCATTTCATGCGAAGTTAAGACCGTCTGGCTAATTACTTTGAAAGGTTATGAACCTTATCCCGAAGGGAGTTAAAAAAGCGGTTCCTGTCTTTCTCGCCGGTTTTACTGATCAGGGTTGAACGGCTAAGCAGTGTAGTAAATGATTCCATGACTTTATCCCGGAACCGGATATCCCTTGTAAATAAATAATGAAATACACTGTAAGTAACCATCGTTAAGCTATTGCCATCCAGATTAATGACCATATTATTACTGCCCAGGATAATCTCATTTACATAAAACTGAATGGGTGCTTTATAAGATACTTCATTGGCCCCTGGCAGAAATTTCACCCCTTTTTCAGTCTGCAGATCCAGATGATCAATCAGTTGCTGGAATGAATCAAGTACACGGTCATATTCCTTACGTGAACTGAAGTTGCCGGATTCCTTATAATAGACCAGCTGATTGATTGTACTCTGCAGACTTTCCTGGTTCCATAACTCCACACAGGGGATCTGGTTAAATTCTTCCAGGACTTTCTGGCCTAACTGGAAACACTCATGGTACGGAAACTCTTCATAAGAGAATGTCTTATTCCGGAGTTTTTCCTGATTATTAATTGTTTTGGACCAGAAAAAAGTTTTAAAAGCGGCCATTTCCGGAAACAGAAAGAAATTCCAGATGGTGGATTCTTTACAGAGATAAAACATCTCCCGCTTTTCAAACGAATTGAAATAGTGAAATTGCCGGAGCATTCCCTTCAGGTAATCCTCAAACTCCGGCGTACTTCCGCTTAATCCGGGGGCATCAAACAAAACAGAATCAGTCTGTAACTGAATGAGTTTGTCGAGTGACAAACGGTATTTTTCGCAAATAACAC
Organism: Bacteroidota bacterium; assembly: GCA_029561255.1. Taxonomy (GTDB): domain Bacteria; phylum Bacteroidota; class Bacteroidia; order Chitinophagales; family Chitinophagaceae; genus JJ008. The sequence continues at coordinate 1,803 of JAKQJH010000274.1, forward strand.
GTAACTCAGTAAGTGTGATCGGCTTTTCACCCCTTATCCGGCGGTAAACACTATCTGCACTGAGATCCAGTAATGAACATAGTTCATCTACCAGTGAAAGGTGTGCCGGCAGGTTCTCTTTCAGGTGCTGAAACAATTGTTGTTGAAGCTCAATAGTTTCCATTGCATAAGAAATATACGAAAAATCCGTAATGTTCAAAAAAATGTTTACGGAAAACTGCAAAAGGCTGCCCGAAACACATTTTATAATACGGGAAAAATCCAAATCTGGATCACCTGGCAGAAAAATCACTGATAACTACCATTTTAGATTATAGTAATGCTAAAACCAATTATTTCAAACGGATGTACCTGCTGATTTTTGATAGGTCAACAAACCTGATCATCTTAAAGCAACACCATGCAAACTAAAACGATCATTTGCCTGATACTGTTTCTGGGATTCCAGTTTCATAAAGGTATTTGCCAGCAAACTGAAGTAAATATTTCATCAGACGTAACAGAAAAAAAGAAAATCAACTTCTTTGTAGTGAGTAAAAGAAAAAAAGGGAAACTGGATATGGCGACCCGTTATAATGTGTTTCGATCAAAAGTAAGAGGCTTCTTCTGTAAAAGACAATTTGTTTCCATCGTTGCACGTGATGCAAAACACGCATCGTTAAAAATAACTAAGCGCCTGCAAGCTAATGATGCCAAGTTAGGTACCATCTGGTTTGATTCTCATGGTATGTATAAAAAGGGATATTCATTATTTTATATCGGAAGTGATGAAATAAGTTACAAAACTCTAAAAGACAGTACTCTTATTAAATACTTATCGGGCTTAACCTCCTATGCGGATGCAGAATCAAGATTGGTTATCGGATCCTGTTATGGGGGTGCCACTTATAATCGGTCTTCGGTTGACTATAAGGACACGACAAGAATGAATGGAGATTCGCTGATGATTGCCATTGGCAATATAGTACACTGCGGCAAAGTATATGCATCTGAAAGCTGGGTAATGACCAAACCTGGTCTATTCCGTCGCAGACCATCCGTTGGAGGATTTCCCGGACGCAAATTGTTCAGGGATTTATGTTACGAACCGGCCTGGAAAAATATGGGAATCTGGAATAAGTATGATGCAGAAATCGGAGTATTAAGCCGAAGTAATCCGGTAGCACTCGACAGGTATGGGAATCTGATCATCCGTGGAGTTCCATTCAAACACGAAAAAACGTTCAGGAAAAGCTACCACAAAAAATCATCCCGGCTTCAGACAAATCTGTATAAGTAAAACAGGTACAAGTATATAAGTATTTGAAAGTGATTATAAGGGAAGGTCTGCAAGTTTAAAAGCACGACGGATGAAATTAAATGAATAGAATCCGGGAAAATTAACTTGAAATCCTGGTTCTTAACACTGAACGTTAAACAGATAAATTCGCTGGTTATGAATAAATATCTCATGCTTCTGATGTTAACCGGTCTTAGTTTTAAACTGGATGCGCAGCAGCAGTTAAAAACAAAGTTTATAAGTTTCTCCGTAATGAATACCCACACAGCTCTTCCCTTCGGGAAGTTTACCGGTATATTTTACAAAGCGTTTCATCCGGGTATTGAAATTTCGTATGGGAAAAACTTCGCTGTAAAAAACAAACATGACTGGTATTACGATTTCCGGCTTGCCTGTTTCTATCACCGGTTTGTACAGTATGGTATACCGGTTTACAGCAACCTGGGTTATCGGTATAAATTTAATCAGCACTGGTCTGCTTTCACTGAAGCCGGTGCCGGATACCTGCATTCCATTCCTGCTACGGCCAAACTACGGTTGAATGAGGCAGGTGACTATGAAAATAATAAAGGCCCCGGACGTATGCAGGCCAATGCCTGCTTCGCATTGGGAGCAGGTTATCAGTTGCAAGGAGCTTCCGCCAATTCGCTCAATCTGTTTATCAGTTATCAGCAACGGCTGCAATTTCCTTTTGTGAAGTCCTATGTACCCCTTCTTCCCTATAACAGTTTTCTCCTGGGATTATCCAGACCACTGACCAGAAAAAACAAATAGCCTTTAAACTATTCGTATGAAAAAAATCGTGCTTTACCTTTTTGTACTGCCGCTCTTCCCTTGCTCTTGTAAAAAGGCACAGATCAGCATTACCACCCAGGTGGGTATCAGCAGCCCATGGTCTGACAGCAGCAGCCGTCATCCGAAAAATACCGCTTTCCTGAACCTGCTGGAAAAATATAAAAAGAAGGGGTTTCCGGGTATCTCCCTCCTGGTCAGGGATGCATCCGGTACCTGGATGGGTGCCGCCGGTAAAGCGGATCTTTCAAATGATATCGATTTTAATCCGGGTACGGTATCCAAAGCAGCGAGTATCACCAAATTTTTCATAGGCACCCTGGTTTTTCGCCTGATGGAAGATTCTGCTAATACCGGAATGGGATATGCCGCACTGCACCGCAAGGTAAAAGACTGGTTGCCGGCCAGAATTACAGACAAACTGGCCAACGGGAATCAGATCACGCTCGGACATTGTTTGAAACATGAAACGGGCATTGCGGACCTGATCAATGAAGACGCTTTTTACCTGGCTGTTCTCAATAATCCAACTAAAAAATGGGGACCAGCGGAATTACTGGAGTATATCTATGATAAACCGGCCGAATTTTCAGCCGGTGATACCGCAGTTTATTCCAATACCAATACAGTACTTGTCACCATGATCCTGGAGGCACAGACAGGAAAAAAGCATAGTCAGTTGCTCCACCAGTATGTACTGGAGCCATTGGGTTTGAAAAATACATTTTATCAGCCACATGATCTGTTGCCACGAACCACTGCACAGGGGTATTATGATCTCTATAATAATGGCAGTATTGTGAATGTATCTAATCTTGTAACCGGCAGCGGGAATGGATATGGCGGGTTATACAGCAATATTTATGATCTGTACACTTTTATTGACGCGGTGCTGATCCGTGAAACTTTCCTGAAGCCGGCATCACTGACCCTTATGAAAAGCTGGGGAAAAAGGGACGACAGTAATTACTACGGGTATGGAATTCAGCAATCATATATTCGGGGTACCGACTTTGGAATCGGACATAAAGGAAGGGATCTCGGTTATTCAGCCAACCTGTTTTTCTTTCCCGCACGGGGTGTTACGCATATCTTCTTTGTCAATTACGGTACCGATGCTGACAGCAGGCTTAAAGATATTTTCTTTGAATTTGTAGACGAAATGGTAGCACTGAGCCTGCAATGATCAGCCTTTCATCCGCTGGGTCATCGCTTCATACAGGATCATTCCGGTGGCCACAGATACATTCAGGCTTTCGAAATCACCTTTCATGGGAATCCTGATTTTCTCATCACATATTTTCATCAGTGCAGGGTAAACGCCTTTTTCTTCTCCACCCAATACAATCGCACAGGGGATGGTAAAATCGACCTCACTGATTGTCTTTTCAGCCGTCATTTCACTGGCAAACACCAGGATACCGTTCAGGTGAAGTTCATCGACCGCTTTCATCAGACTGTTTACACGGCAAACCGGAATCGTTTCCAGCGCGCCGGCGGAAGTCAGGATGGCATCTTCATTCAGGGCCCCTACTCCTTTATCGGGTATGATAATGGCCTGCACCCCGGTACACAGAGCTGTACGGGCAATTCCCCCGATATTCCGGATATCCGTGATGCCATCAAGGATCAGGAATAAAGGTGCATCCCCGCTTTCTGTGACAAAGGAAATTACATCCTGCAGGGATTGGTATTGTACTTTGGCTATTTGTGCCACACAGCCTTCATGACCGGTAATATTAAAACTGTTGAGTTTAGCTGCGGGTACATAATTGATGGGTACACCAGCCTGGGAAGCCAGGTGCTTTAGTTCCCGTATATCGGTACCCTGGGCCATTGTATCCAGGTAAATCCGGTCGAGTTGCTGTCCGTTTCGTAATGCATCCATTACAGCCGGGCGGCCAATGACGAGTGTATTTTTTTTGGGACGATGGGGTTGTCTGAATTGTTTCACCGTGTAAAATTAAGCGATTCGTGATGTGGAAATAAAAAACCCTGAAAAGACAGGATCTTCCAGGGTTTTTAAATGAGACTGTTCAGTTTATTTAAGACCGAAAGCTTTTTTCACTTTGCTGACATAATCCAGTTTCTCCCAGGTAAAGAGTTCTACTTTACGGGTTACCGTTTTGCCATCAGGAGAGGTGAAGGTTTTCTCAACCACCTGGGGCAAACGACCCATATGTCCGTAAGCAGCAGTTTCGCTGTATATCGGATTACGCAGTTTCAGGCGTTGTTCAATAAAGTAAGGACGCATGTCAAATACGGCTTCCACGATCTTCCCGATTTCTCCGTCGGTCAGGTCCACTTTTGCGGTACCATAAGTATTCACGTTAATACTGGTAGGCTTGGCCACTCCGATCGCGTATGAAACCTGTACAAGCACTTCACTGGCTACGCCGGCTGCTACCAGGTTCTTGGCAATATGACGGGTGGCATAAGCGGCAGAACGATCTACTTTAGAAGGATCTTTACCACTGAAGGCTCCACCTCCGTGTGCACCTTTTCCACCGTAGGTATCCACAATGATTTTACGGCCGGTAAGACCGGTATCACCATGCGGACCACCGATTACAAACTTACCAGTTGGGTTAACGTGGTATTTGATATCGCTGTTGAACAGCTTTGCGTACTTCTTGTATTTGGTCTTCATCCGGGGAATCAGGATGTTGATCACATCGCTTTTAATACGGGCCAGCATTTTAGCTTCGCTGTCAAAATCATCGTGCTGGGTTGAAATAACGATCGCATCAATACGTACGGGCTGATTATTGTCATCATATTCCAGGGTTACCTGGCTTTTGGCATCCGGACGCAGGTAAGGCATTTTAGAGTTCTTTTCGCGACGGATAGCAGCCAGTTCGATCAGGAGATTATGTGCCAGGTCAAGTGCCAGGGGCATATAGTGCTCTGTCTCGTTGGTGGCATAGCCAAACATCATTCCCTGGTCACCGGCACCCTGCTCTTCTTTCTTTTTGCGGTCTACACCCTGGTTGATATCGGAAGATTGTTCGTGAATAGCAGACAATACCCCGCAACTGCTGGCTTCAAACATGTATTCACTCTTGGTATACCCTATTTTACGGATGACTCCGCGGGCGATTTCCTGAACGTCCAGGTAAGCTTTTGACTTTACTTCACCGGCAAGCACCACCTGTCCGGTAGTAACCAGGGTTTCGCAAGCCACTTTTGACTGTGCATCAAAAGCCAGGAAGTTATCAATGAGTGCATCGGAAATCTGGTCGGCCACTTTATCAGGATGACCTTCACTTACGGATTCAGAGGTAAATAAATAAGGCATGAGTTAATAGTTTTTAAGGACGCAAAGATAAGGGGGCATTTATAAAGAACAAAGCCCTTCCCGTGAAAGGAAGGACTTTTGAACATATTTTGATCACCCGTTACAATTTAGAATAGACCAGGCGCATCCGCAGCCGTTTTGCCGGGTTAATATAGCTGCCGCCGGCCAGTACCACCCTTCCATATCCAGGCTGATCTGTCACATAGATCTGATTGATGGCATTATAGCCTGGTGAAAAGACGAAGGTTCTGACAGGGGTATATAACCGCATTTTATAATTAGCCGTCCGGTTGGTTACCATACTCTGTACATACCTCGATATATTAAACCGGTAGGTACTGTCCGACTTGATCAACCCGCCAAACGTGTTGATTTCGTAAGTATAGTTCGTGAAGTTATTGGACAACAACATATCGGCATCAAAGGTCAGTAAGGAGTCTCCTGTGGCACTGACCCGGTCCAGGAACAGGGCCTGCTGGTGCGGGAACATATCATCCCCTGCAGTACGGATAGGATTGGCTATAATTTCTGCCCGGTGGACTACCACATTCCGGAAAGTATCCAGGGCCGGAATACGGAGCAAACCGTAGGATCCCGGGGTACCCGGAATATAAAGCAGGTCGTCATTGGTACCGGTATTGGTCAGGTAATTATTCCATCCACCCCCCGGTGTACGCCTGATGATATTTGCCTGTCCGCCTGAGGAGTGCTGGAAGTCGACCGACGTGGTATCAATAATCCCGTTTTTCTTGACCTGAAAATAGATCGTGAGACGGGTGTTACTATTATCAGAAGGACTGATATACGTCAGGGCATTCCCACTATTATCTGCTTTAATGGCCAGGCCGCGAAAGAGGGTCTTCAGGATTGAATCGGAGCGAAACCCGCCATTGGCGGAAAAAGTGGTATCATAATTCATAAACCGGGTCCCCAGTGTATTGACCAATGGGATCCGGAGTACATTTACCAGTTTGGTGGTATCTCTCTTCCTGATATGGAGGATGGTATCATTCAGATTCTTAACCTGGAATGATTTAGACCCCAGTTCAGAACCGGTGGTTAGAAAATCAGCCTGATTGTACTTATATAACGTGGTATCGTTGAATCCGGAAGTCTGCGCCAGTTCATAAACCCGGACCGTCTGCACACTGCTGGTATCGCCATAATAGCTGTCGTAGCCTAAAGAGAGGACCACCGAATCAATCGCTATCACTGAATCTTTATTATAAAACGGGTTGATCAGGTAATTGGAATAACTGATATTAAAATAAGATTCCCCCTTGGTGGTGCCAAATTCCGTATCCCCGCTGATATAACCAAGTGCGTGAAGATCAGCATAATACACTTTATTAGTGTCATTATACAACAGGTTATCGGATTCGATATCCAGGAAGGTTTCAAAGGTATTAATATTGTCAATTGGTGGTATAAGACCGCTGCCCAGCTCAGTAGCATCGTTGATTTTGCGGCAGGCCGGAAACAGAATAGCAACCGCGAGAACGATTGCTATAACCGGGAAAGCGTTTTTTGTATACTTCACAAAGAAATTTTATAATCGGGGTTAGTGATTTTTATTTACCTGCAAGGTCGCTATAGAGTTGTAAATAGTCTGTTAAATCTCCCTCAGGGTTATATGGAAGGGTTTTCTTTCCCCTCACTTTGGTAAACTCTTCAGTCAGCTTTTTATCAATCTTGTCGGCTCCGAATGTGATGGCGTCTGAAAAACTGGCACCTCCACGTTGCATGGCCGTATTTGTACCTTCTTTATACAATTCCAGGTCTTTTTCCTTGAGGCTGGCATGGATCAGGGCTTTTTTAACCAGTCCGCTTCCCAGTTTTTCCTTAAACGTGTTTTGTCCGATCGTATACACAATTTTACTATGTGCAAAAACCGGCTCTTTCTTATACACCGTTTTCAGGTAAGCCGGTATCAGTCCGGTCATCCAGCCACTGCAATGAATAATATCCGGGGGCCAGCCAAACTTTTTTACTGTTTCGAGGGCTCCCTTACAGAAAAACACCGTACGCAGGTCATTGTCTTCATACCATTTTTCCTGCTCGTCATGGAAAACAAACTTCCGCTTGAAAAGCTCTTCATTATCCAGGAAATAGACCTGTAGCCGGGCACTGGGCAGGGAGGCCACTTTGATCTGGAGCGGCATATCATCATTGTCTACCGACACGTTGATACCCGATAAGCGGACTACCTCATGGAGCCGGTGACGGCGTTCGTTGATGATGCCAAACCGGGGCATTATACAACGGACCTCAAAGTTGTTGTCATTTGCTTTGATCGCGAGCTTATTCACGATTTCTGAAAACTCAGTCAACTCCAGGTAGGGTGACATTTCGTTCGCGATAAATAAAATTCTTTTCTTTGCTGACATGTGCGTCCTTTTTT
>JAKQJH010000298.1 GCA_029561255.1 Bacteroidota bacterium
CATGATCGACAAACTGGCCAAACGCGGTATTATCCACGCTAACAAAGCGGCTAACCTGAAGAGCAAACTGGCGAAGAAAGCCAACGCTGCCGGAAAGTAAGCTGTTGCTGTATATTTTTTGAAAGGCATTCCTGAGAGGGAATGCCTTTTTTTTGTAAGCCTGCGGCTTGAAGGTGGCCACGAAAACACACAAAAGGGCACGAAAAATACAGGGCCACGGATCACACGGATAGGCACGGATCATTGCCTGCGGCAAATACAGTTGGCCACTAAAACACACAAAAGGACACGAAAAATACAGGGCCACGGATCACACGGATAGACACGGATCATTGCCTGCGGCAAATACAGGGGCCACGAAAACACACAAAAGAGCACGAAAAATACAGGGCCACGGATCGCACTGATTTGCACGGATTTTTATCCGTGTTGATCCGTGAAACCTGCCTGCCGGCAAAGGCAGGTCCGTGGCTAAAATGTTGCGCAGCAACATTCCTATTTTCGTGTCCCTTCGTGTTGATTCGTGGCCAACTAAATTGACGCGAAGCGGCAATTCCTTCCCGTTCTTCCCTCCCGACACTTCGGGATTCCCGGCTAAAATTTTCTGGAAGACCCTTCATTATTTTATGACCGGTCTTCTTTACTACTTAGCGTTTATTATCTTTAGTCATCGGGACAGTTTTTCAATTTTTATTTCTTTTCACCTCCTAGTATTTTATATATGAAGAAACTATTCATTGTTGCAGTATTCCTGCTGCACATCTTACTTCCTGCTGTGGCGCAAACCATTACCACCCGTTTTGAACAATCCGGTGGTACACAAACACCTCCTTATGCAGAAATCATTGACTGGTGGAAGAAACTGGATGAGAAATCCGGTAAAGTAAAGATGCTGACGATGGGTATGTCGGATGCCGGTTACCCTTTGCACCTGGTCGTGGTTGCTAACAAGGGCGATTATAATTTTGAACAGATCCGGAAGAACAATAAACGCATTATCCTGATTAATAACGGGATTCATCCCGGTGAGCCGGATGGGATTGATGCCAGTATGTTGCTGGCCCGGGATATTGTTACCGGCAAATACAAAATTCCCGACAATGTGGTGTTGGCCTTTATTCCGGTTTATAATATCGGGGGATGTCTGAACCGCAGTGCGAATTACCGGGTGGATCAGAATGGACCAGAGGAGTTTGGTTTCCGTGGTAATTCACAGAACCTCGATCTGAACCGCGATGCGATCAAAAGTGATTCGAAAGAGGCCCGTTCATTTGCGCAGATCTTTCAGCTGACGGATCCGGATGTGTTTGTAGATAATCACGTAAGTGATGGGGCCGATTACCAGCATGTCATGACCCTGCTCACCACACAAAGCAGTAAACTCGGCGGGGTGATGGGAGAATATATCAGCAAAGAATTTGAGCCGGCACTTTATGGTTTAATGAAACAAAAAGGATTTGACCTGGTGCCCTATGTCAATGCCTGGGGTGATAAACCGGAGAATGGCTGGAGTGAATACTGGGACAGTCCGCGATACGCGAGTGGCTATGCCGCGCTCTGGAATACGTTCAGCTTTGTACCTGAAACACATATGCTGAAAGCCTATGACCAACGCGTGAAATCGACGTATGCCCTGATGCAATCCTTTATTGAATACACTGCGGTGAACAGTGAAAAGATCCGTCAGCTCCGGGCACAAACCAAAGAGCAGATGAAGAGCGCCGTGCAGTTTCCCATTGCCTGGACACTGGACCGCTCAGTTTATAAGGAAGTATTGTACAAAGGATATCAATCCGGGCAAAAATCCAGTGAGGTATCCGGTTTTCCCCGTTTGTTTTATGACCGGTCAAAACCTTTTGAGCAGAGCGTGAAAATCTTTAATTTCTTTAAACCGGTTACGTTTGTAAAAAAGCCCAAAGCCTATATCCTGCCCCAGGGTTGGTGGAAAGTAGCCGAGTTGTTGCAAATAAATAAAGTACAGATGATGCCGTTGAAAAAAGATACGGTGATTGAAGTGGAAGTGTATAAGATCAGTGATTATAAATCATCGGCACGTCAATACGAAATGCATCACCTGAACACCGAGGTAAAAACTACGACAACGATCCAAAAGATCGCTTTCCGGAAGGGGGACTGGTATATACCCATGAACCAGGTGGCCAACCGCTTCTTAATAGAAACACTGGAGCCGGCTGCGGAAGATTCCTATTTTGCCTGGAATTTTTTTGATGCTGTACTCGGGCAGAAGGAAGGTTATTCCGGGTATGCATTTGAAGATATAGCCGCTGAGTATCTCCGCAACAATAAAGACCTGCAGATAAAAATGGATCAGCGAAAAGCCACGGATACGGTATTTGCCAAAGATGGACGGGCGCAGTTAAATTTTGTTTATCAGCAGTCTCCCTGGTTTGAGCCGGTGCATATGCGCTACCCGGTATACCGGGTTTTATAAGCCGGGTCGTTTGTTACTGTCTGTATGTCTGAAGAGGTAATAACCGAGTAAGAGTGCGATGAACAAGACAGCCACCGAAAGATAGCCCACCCATTCATAATGGAGTAATTGCCGGTTGGCATTTGTTTTTACAATAAACCCTGAAACAAGGGCTGCCACACCGGTGCCCAGGTGCTGGATACTGCTGTTCAGGCTCATGAAACTTCCTCTTCCTGCTGATCCGGTTACGCTGCTCACCATGGTTTGTGCGGTTACGGCCCGGCCGGTAGCCAGGGCAAACCAGACCGCAAAAAAACTCAGTACCACCGCAAAAGGAAGTGAAGGCATATTGGTGATCAGGATGACCATAACGAAAGAGAGCGGTACGCAATAGAGAAACACTTTTAATTTTCCAACCTTATCCGAGAGTCGTCCCAGCAGGATAGCCGAAATCAGGGACGCGATCCCGCCCACGAGGTAGATCAGTGGGGTGACCGACCTGGGATAGCCCTTATTAAATTCCATATAGGGATTAATAAAAGGGATGATCAGGAAGTGTCCCATCATCATGATGCCGGAAAAAAGGAGGGCGAGGCCGGTGTATTTATTCGTCAGGGTATTCAGCAGCTGGCGGCCTTTCACCACGAGGGGTTCCCGGGTACCCAGGTGATCTTTAAGCACCGGCAGATAAATGAAACAAAGGGGCCAGATGAACAGAGCCACTATTACGACAAAGAGAAAGGGCACGTGCCAGTCGTCTTTAAAAATATCCACCAGGTACAGGGAAAAAGTAACTCCGGCTGAGGAAGCCACGGCAAAGGCGCTCATAACGGCTCCCATGGCAGTACCGCGACGTTCATAGGTAAAGAGGTCGGCAATCATGGACAGAACCTGCCCGCCTATAATCCCTCCGAAAATGCCTGCAATGATGCGGGAGATCAGCAACATTTCATAAGACTGTGCTAACCCGCAGGCAGCGGTACCGATGATAAACCCGGCATAAGTGAACAACAGCAGTTTTTTCCGTTCAAAATTATCGGCCAGGAAAGCCATGGACAGACCGGAGATAAAGGAGCTGATCGGGTAAGAAGCCAGGAGAAAGCTGAACTGTCGTGGAGTGATATTAAAATGGGGGATCAGGTAATTTCCCAGGGGCATCATGATCATGAAGTCGAGGATATGGGTGAAGTTCACCGCCGCCAGGAGAAAGAGGATGATGCGTTCTTTGGGGGTCATGAAGGGCAAAGATTGTCAATAGAACGGACAATACAAAGTACGAGATACAAAGTACGAGGTACGAGGTACGAAGTACGAAGTACGAATCCTATAGTTCGAACCGTCCTTTAAGTTTCGTACTTCGTACTTCTAACTTCGTACTTGCGGTTGGGGCATAAAAAAAGCCTCTCATTTCTGAAAGGCTTTTTTAATAAATATGGCAGCTACCTACTCTCCCGCATTGTTGTGCAGTACCATCGGCCATGGGGGACTTAACTTCTCTGTTCGGTATGGGAAGAGGTGAACACCCCCGGCAAAACCACCATAAGAATGTAATAAGTGGTAAGTATTATGCTATAAGTTATCGGTGTTGGGTTTTCAAACAGATGAAAACTTACCACTTACGACTTATTACTTACGACTTAAATAATGTCATATTGGAAAATGTTAGAGAGTATCTACTTCCTTTTCACCAGTAAAGGTTATAAAGAAAGAAAAAAATTAAAGCGTACGGGCAATTAGTACTACTCGGCTTTGATGTTACCACCTTTACACCTGTAGCCTATCAACGTCATAGTCTCTGACGGCCCTTAAAAGTAAACTCATCTTGAGGAAGGTTTCACGCTTAGATGCTT
>JAKQJH010000304.1 GCA_029561255.1 Bacteroidota bacterium
GCACCTGGCGATTCTTCGTAAGGCTGGTTTTGTGAAAACGGACCGTGACGGAAAATTCATTTACTACTCAGTGAATATCAACCGGATGCAGGAGCTCAATCAATTCGTGAAACAATTACTGGGATAACCACATTGCTAAAAACGTTGAAAAGCCCCGTTCTCTGTCAAAAGAGACGGGGCTTTTCATATTATAAAGTAATTTTGCATTTTTCCGGAAATTCAAAAACCACGAATCTATGTTTATTAAGCAATTATATACTTCCTGTCTGAGTGAGGCGGCCTATTATATTGAAGATAACGGTGAAGCGGCCGTGATAGATCCGCTTCGTGATATCGAAGCGTACCTGCAACTGGCTCATGAACGCAATGCCCGCATCAAATTCATTTTTGAAACTCATTTCCACGCCGACTTTGTGAGCGGCCATCTGGATCTCGGCCAGGCTACCGGCGCCCCGATTGTATATGGTCCCGGCACTACAACAAAGTTCCCGGTTCATGTGGCAAAGGATGGTGAAAAATTCAACGTGGGGAACATGGAAATAGAAGTCTTACATACACCCGGCCACACGCTTGAATCCAGTTGTTATTTATTAAGGGATGCGGCTGGTAAAGCGCATTGCGTTTTTACCGGTGATACTTTATTTGTAGGAGATGTGGGTCGTCCGGACCTGGCACAAAAAGGAGCAGAACTGACCACTACTGACCTTGCAGGTATGTTGTACGAAAGTATTCACCAGAAATTGTTCCCGCTGGCGGATGACGTGATCATTTATCCGGCACATGGACCGGGCAGTTCCTGCGGTAAAAACCTCGGTCCGGAAACACAGAGCACGATTGGCGTTGAGAAGCAACAGAATTATGCCATGAAGGCGCCAACCAAGGAAGATTTTATTAAACAGGTTACAGAAGGCATAACCGCCCCTCCCTCCTATTTCCCGGTCAATGCACGAATCAATAAAGAAGGTTATGACAGCCTGGAAAAAGTAGTGAATAAAGGGATGCAGGCGTTGAGTCCGGCTGCATTCAATGAAAAGATTACAGACGATCTGCTCATCCTTGACACTCGTCATGCAAATATATTTATGAACGGGTATGTACCAGGTGCCATCAGCATCGGACTGGAAGGTCGGTTTGCCGAATGGGCCGGCAGCCTGCTTCCCTTTGATAAACCGATGCTACTGGTAACTGAGGCCGGTAAAGAAAAAGAATCGATCATCCGTCTGGCCCGGGTAGGCTTTGATAAAATTGAAGGGCATTTATCCGGCGGCTTTGAAGCCTGGCAGGAAGCGGGTTTACCCATTGACATGATCATTGATGTGGAAGCCGATGAACTGATGATGGATATGCCGCATGATCCCAATCTGGTGGTGGTGGATGTACGTCGCGAAACTGAATTTGCCGATGGCCATTTAAAAGACGCGATCAATATTCCATTGAATGAAATGACCGATCCCGGGTCCATTGCTAATATCGAAGACCACCATAATCTGTATGTGCATTGTGCCGGCGGGTACCGCAGTGTAATCGCTGCTTCCTTACTCAAAAGACAAGGCATCCATAACCTGCGTAATATCAATGGTGGCTGGGCGAAGATCAAGGAAGAGAAGAAGGCGGAGATTGTGAAGGAGAGTAGTGTGCTTAACTAGTTAGTAGATAGTAGTCGGTAGTTAGTAGTCAACAGCCCGTTCTAAGTTAGATATCCTTGATCCGTGAATACCTGCCTGCCGGCAAAGGCAGGTCGGGAGTTAGTAGTCCGATACTTTGGACAACCCCTTCCTAAGAGGAGTTGTTCGCTGTTAGCTGTTAGGTGTTAGGAACAGCCCCTCCTGAGGGAAGTTGTCAGATGTCGGATGTCAGATGTCAGGAAACAGCCCCTTCTGAGATTCTAATACTTGATCCGTGAATATCTGTGTCATCCGTGGCTTGCCTTTCTGTATTTCTTCGTGCTATTTGGTGCTAATTCGTGGCCAAAAAAAAATAGCTGCGTCAGCAGCTATTCATAAAATTTTC
>JAKQJH010000234.1 GCA_029561255.1 Bacteroidota bacterium
ATTAGTAGTTGTACCCTACGGCAAGCCTGCCTGACCGGTAGGCAGGCTCAGGGTGACAGACGTTGTCATGGTGAGCTTGCCGAACCATGCACACTTAGCGTATCGAAGGAGGCATTTCCCTAATATGATACTCCTGCACCAGCGCCGGCCGTTCCGGACTCAGCGTAAAGTACACTTCCAGGTCAGCCTTTTCGCCATGGATGATAAAGGAACCGCGTAGCTGATTCTCCGGCTTCATCGGTTTTATCTCGACAATCTTTCCGGCTTTGGCAAAGAGATCACGGGCTTCTTTCTTCAATGAATCAATAGGATAATCCGGGAAGAAGTTTTCAGCAAAGATGCCACTCTTTTCCGCATTGGTCCAGTCGGGCAGCAGTTTTACCAGTTCATTCTTCCGTTGTTCCAATATCGCTGATGGCGGTAATTGACGGGGCTGCAATCCGGCCAGTTTGATCAGGGTATCCAATACCCGAAGGTTTACTCCTCCGAAAGGCGAATACGTACGGTTGGCAAAGCCCACGACCCCGATCCCATAATCCGGCATGATGCGCCACTGACTCCCGAAACCGGGAAGGCCTCCACTGTGGGAGATATAGGTTTTCCCCTCACAGTCTTTCATCCAGCCAAGCCCATAACAATAAGCTGATGTAACCGGACAACTCCTTCCATCCGGATAAGTGAAAGCTGCATTAAATCCGTTCCAGCGCCAGGGATGATGCATCTCTCTTACTGAACTGCGGTTAACCGGTCCAGTTTCTTTAGCATTGGAAGGCGGCCAGGATGATAAATGCAGGGCCATGTATTTGGCAAACTCATCAATAGACGTGATCATACTGCCCATGGCACCCCAGCTGCCATCGGGTACATCGTGCAGCAGCTGCTCCTCATTCCACTGATTGTTGAGCCACCGGTAACCATGAGCCAGTTTATCGGCGGGCACATTGGCATACTCCCATTCGGCATTTACCATACCCAGGGGCTTCCAGATATTTTCCTTGATATATTGCTGGTACGGCACACCGGATACTTCGGTAATTATTTTTCCCAGCAAGGCAAATCCAAGATTGCTGTACTCAAAGGCAATACCGGGAGGATTGGAAAAGCTGATCTGTTTACCAATAAACTCCATCAGGTCTTTATCACTATCCGCCAGTTGCCGGTCCCCCCAGGGATTATCTTCCGGGAAGCCCGCCCCATGGGTGAGCAGGTGACGGATCGTGATCGGGGGTGCATCAGCCGTGGGGTATTTGATATTCTTTAATTCAGGTACAAAGAAATAAGCCGGGCAATCGAGATAGAGTTTGCCTTCATCCCGGAGTTTCAGGATAGCCATGGCGGTAAAACTCTTACTCATCGATGCAATGCGGAACATGGAAGATGATGTCGCCGGAATTTTCTTCGCGATATCGGTGTAACCATAACTGTTCTTGTAGATCAGTTCTCCATCCACTACTATCCCAAAGGAGATCGCGGGAAAATGATTATCCTCCGCATGTTTGCGGTAGATACTATCGATCACCGGCAAGTACTGACGGATCCTTGATAATCGGGCCGTGTCGGTAAATACTGCCGGATGATAAGAAGAATCATAAAGGACCGGCTCTGGCGGATATTGATTTTTATTACCGCAGGAATACAAAAGCACTGCCATACCGGCTGCTGCCAGGATCTGTTTCATACCAACTGATTTATTTCTCAAATTAAGGATTAAGCAGGGATTCTTTTATATCGATAATACTTCTTTTGTGTTCTCTTTCCGCATCGGTTGCTTTTTCCAATAAGTCAGGCTTCTCCAGCACCATTCCAGCGGACCAAAACGAAAATACCTTAACCAGAGATGACTCCATATAATCTGCAGCACCCAGATCGCTCCCACCACCAGGTACACTTCATAACGCTGCAGGCTTCCATAATAACCAAAACCCACTCCATAGAAAATGATTCCGCAGATCAGGGACTGTGTCAGGTAATTGGTGAACGCCATTTGTCCGACTGGTCGCATCAGCGCGAAGAACCATTTAAAAAAACCGGATTTAAATAAGAGCATAACGGCGCCAAATATCCCAAGTGAACGGAGGGCTCTTGAAATAGTATAGGTCTCAATTTTCACGTTTTTCATATACTCAAACTCATTAAACTGATATTGGATCATCGGCTTGATCCGGTAATAAGAAAGCAGCAGTCCCAGGCCTAGTCCCAGGATCGCCATGATCCAGTAATACTTTACCGACGCCTCCCCGGTCATTATGCCGGTTTTCAGAAAGGCCATACCCAGGAACATAAAAAACAACACATCCCAGATACTCATATACAAATAGCGGATCAGGGCGCCCAGGTAGTTGTTGGTCCTGTATTCATACAAGTCCTCATAACTGCCGGTCACTTGCTGCTTCGACTTTTCATTGCGTTCCACCTTCTTGGCATGTGTTTGTTTATCCTTGAATTCGTTCATCGCTTCAAGCTGACTTTTTTGTTTATCCGTCAGTTTTACTTTGGTGGTATCCATCGCTGCCACCTGTTCGCCCCGGGTGATCACTTTTTTCTCCAGGTATAGATCCCGGTTATCCCGCGCGACCATCAGGAGAAAACAGACAACAGACCCGATCAATAATGATTTAACAGGAAGGTTACGGAACACCACCATGATCATACCATAACAGGCATAATCAAACAGTATATCTCCCCACCACAACAGCACCCAGGCATTAATAAGTCCAAAAACCATCAGCCATAAACTCCGGCGAATGAAATACTCCAGCGGTTTCACCCCATCCAGTTTTTCCTCCTGTCTCTTCATAAATAAAATAATCCCGGCACCGTATAAGAGGGAAAAAATCGCCCGCTGGGTGCCTTCCGGAAACCACTCCACTAAATACCAGAGTTTGTAATTGATTGTACCGGCCTCATTTAATACCGAAGGGTCCCAGCCAGAAGGTACCGCTAAACCAAATCCCGGAATATTCATCAGTAAAATGCCCAGGATAGCCATGCCGCGCAAGGCATCGAGGATAATAATCCGTTCATGCTGGCTGACCGGGGCCGCCAGGTTCGGGGTGGTTGGACTGGACATGTATGGTTGGTTTTTGTTTCAATGCTTCGGCTGGGAAAAGAAGATTTGCCGGGATTGCCTGCATAAGGTATACGCACCCACACTTACCCGTGAAACGGATTGATGTAAAAGGTAAGAAAAGTTTAGGAGTTGAACGGTTGAAAAGTTAACAGGTTC
Organism: Bacteroidota bacterium; assembly: GCA_029561255.1. Lineage (GTDB taxonomy): Bacteria > Bacteroidota > Bacteroidia > Chitinophagales > Chitinophagaceae > JJ008. The sequence goes on from JAKQJH010000234.1 coordinate 3,227, forward strand.
CCTCGTTGAACGGCCGGCAGCTATTAATTATCATTAAATCTTCTGATCAGCGCCTGCAACCTGGGGAAATACTGATCCACATCCACCGATGGTTTGTCGGCTACTTTTGCCAGTACCAGTACCCCGGCCGCCCCTTCAATGGCCGTTGGGTTACTCAAAACCATATGCCACCTGCCTTTAAGGATTTCAAGACTGTCTTCAACACTATAATTGAGATTGAGCATATTGAAATACATACAATAGTCTTCCGGTATGGTATGATGTACGATGCCGTCCTGGTAAAAGATAACCGGAACCCCTTGTTCCCGGCTCACACGACTGGTCAATCTGCCGGCACAATCACAGGAATCGGTACTAAGTTTATTGCCCCCGGTATAAATGCCCCAGATAGCCTGACCGGATTGTTTGATCTGCAAACTGAAATTGACAAACACATTTTGCTGGGTTCGGTTGACATCCACACTCATAACGCCCACCCATTCGCCGGTAAGGTTGGGAGATTGGCAATATCCCATCAGGGAAAAAAATAAGAGTAAGGAAAGGGAAAATGACTTTTTCATACAGGGGGTTTTGGCGGGGATCGGGTGCACTGGCCGTTGCAATTGGGAAAATACAAAAATACTCTGCTAAAGAAAACATAAAAAACAAAGCAGCGAGCGAAGAGCTACGAGACCAACAGTGGGCATCTGTTTTGAACTTCGAATAATCAAACATAGTTACCTGGACAATCTCTTTTAGACAATCAAACTCGTAGCTCGTAACTCATAGCTGTAACCAGACTCCTGGTTTACGTATTTTAACCAACCAGTCCTAATACTGTAAAAGCTCTTGTACTTTCTCTCCCAACCTCGACTTCGCCAGAAAATTCCTCTCTAATTCAATACTGAAAGGAATGGGTGTATCCAGCGAGGCACAGCGCATCACCGGCGCATCCAGCATGCCAAAGCAATGCTCCGAAATCCAGGCCGCGATCTCGCCACCCAATCCGCCGGTCAATGTGTCTTCGTGCAATATGAGTACACGTCCGGTCCGTTGAACCGCCGCACGGATAGCCTCATAATCCAGCGGTAATAAAGTCCGCAGGTCCAGTATATCCATATCAATCTCCGGATGAGCTGCCGCATATTCTTCGGCCCAATGTACACCACTGCCATAAGTAATGATGGACAGTTCACTGCCGTTCCTTACATGACGGGCTTTGCCGATTTCTATTTCATAATATTCGGATGGCACGGGTCCGCTCACCGAACGATAAAGTGCTTTATGCTCAAAGTACATCACCGGATTAGGATCATTGATCGCGGCGATCAGTAATCCCTTTGCATCCATCGGTGTGCTGGGATATACCACTTTCAGTCCGGGTGTATGGGTAAACCAGGCTTCATTGCTCTGACTATGAAAAGGACCGGCACCTACGCCTGCCCCTGTAGGCATCCGCACCACTACATCGGCATTTTGTCCCCAGCGATAATGGATCTTCGCCAGGTTATTAATGATCTGGTTGAAGCCCACCGTCACAAAATCGGCAAACTGCATTTCCATCATACTCTTATATCCTTCGAGCGAAAGTCCCAGGGCCGAACCCAAAATGGCACTCTCACATAACGGAGTATTCCGCACCCGCTCCTTCCCAAACTCTTCCACAAACCCTTCCGTGATCTTAAAAGCACCCCCATACTCCGCAATATCCTGTCCCATCAGAATCAGATTCGAATGCCGCTGCATGGATTGATGGAGGCCTTCTTTGATGGCGTCAATCATTCTCTTCTCAGGTGCTAGCTGTTCGGGGTTAGCTGTTAGGGACGTTGAAGAAGGTGACAGGTGCCGGGTGTCAGGTGTCGGGTTAGTAGAAGATGCTGTCAGGTGTGAGGTGTCGGGTGTGGGGATGTTACCCGCAGGCTTTCCTCTGAAAGATGACCGGGAGTATGCGGCTGTTGACTCCCGACTACCGACTACTGACTCCCGACTCTTAGAGTTCGGCATATACAGATCATTCAACTCTTCCTGTGTATCTGCTATAACAACCTTAGTGTCAAATCCCAGCTTCAGCTCTTCTTCAATCTGATGTTTGAATTCTTCCCTGATCTGCGCAATGGATTGTTCATTCAGCAAACCGATACTGGTCAGATAATCTTCAAAATTTTTGATCGGGTCTTTTTGTTCCCAGAGACGGAAGAGGTCCTGCGGTACATACTTGGTACCACTGGCTTCTTCATGTCCCCGCATCCGGAACGTCATACATTCGATGAGATAAGGCTTCTGGTGTTTTATACAGAACTCACGCACTCCTTTGATTGTATCGTATACAGTGAGCAGGTTATTGCCATCGATCTGAATGCCTTCCATCCCGTAGCCTTTGGCTTTATCGACCAGGCTGATACAACGGTATTGTTCATTTACAGGTGTACTCAGGCCATACCCGTTATTCTCAATGATAAAAATTACCGGCAGGTCCCAGACCGCGGCTACGTTCAGGGCTTCATGAAAATCGCCTTCACTGGTAGCCCCGTCACCGGTAAAAGCCAGGGATACTTTATTTTCCTTGCGTAGTTTATGTGCGAGCGCCACACCATCGGCAATCGCCAGCTGGGGACCGAGGTGGGAAATCATCCCGCAGATATGATGTTCACGGCTGCCGAAGTGGAAACTGCGCTCCCGCGCCTTGCTGTATCCTTCTTTGGCGCCCTGCCATTGCATAAAGAGTTTACTCAGGGGCATATTCCGGGAGGTAAACACCCCGAGATTCCGGTGCATGGGCATGATCCATTCATCTTCCTGCAGGGCCAGGGTGGCACCTACGGAAATGGCTTCCTGACCAATCCCGCTAAACCATTTGGAAACTTTTCCCTGGCGCAGCAACACCAGCATTTTCTCTTCGATCATGCGGGGCCAGAGGAGGCTACGGTAAAAACGGACAAGCTGTTCGTCGGACAGTTCTTTGCGGTCGAATTGCATAGTACTAAGTTCGGGAATTTTTAGCTAAGAGTTCAAAGGAGAAAACGAGAGAAAAGAGTAAAGCGGGAGGCTAATAAAATAAGCAATATCAAAGACAGGGAAGGAAAATACAGGGCTCTTGCTTTAAAAAACACACTTTTATACTTCTATTTCTTTAATATCAAAAGGACAAATGTAATTCAGTTGTTTAGATGAGACATTCCCATATCACGCACTCTTTATTCTCCCTCCTTTCCTCCTTTGACCTCTTCAGCGCCCGAAGGGCATTTAGCAATTAGTTATTTAGGCTTTAACAAAGGCTTTACCCATATCACGCACTCTTTATTCTCTATCTTTTTCTCCTTTGACCTCTTCAGCGCCCGAAGGGCCCCTCACCTTAAACAACAATAAGTTCATAAAACTCCTCCGGTTGCAAATACTTCTCCGCCAGCCCCTTCAGTTCCTCCGCCGAAATCGTCTTGATCGTATGAATCGCATCGTAGAAATAATTCTCCGACATATTATTCAGGATAATATTCTTCCAGCGGCCGATGATCTGGAAGGGACCATCCAGATCGCCGAGAATGGAGCCCATGAGGTAGTTGCGGACCAGTAAGAGTTCTTCTTCATCCACCAGCTCTTCCCGAAGAAGTTTCATTTCCTTATACACTTCGGCCACCGTGGCTTCGGCCACATCCTTGCCGGCTTCGGTACTTACCATCCAGGCGGAATGCTGAATATGATTATGCAGGTAACTGTGGATACCATACGTGTAACCTTTGTCTTCGCGGATATTGCTCATCAGCCTGGATCCGAAAAAGCCGCCAAACAAAGCATTCAGCACCTGCACTTTTAAGAAATCCGGATGATGCCGGTTCGGGAAGCTGCGGGCCATACGGATGGAGCCCTGCACGCCATTCGGATCATTCGTGATCCGGTATTTTTTCTCCTGTGCCAGGACAATCTGGTGTTCTTTTACCTCTACCGGGTTATTGGGCAGGTCGCCAAAATGCTGATCGAGCAGGATATTGATATTCTCCGGTAGTTTACCTGCCACAAAGAGCATCAGTTTACCCTGTATATAATATTGATTATAAAAATGCAGCAACTGGTCTCTTTCCAACGCATCAAAATCCTCCGCACTGCTGTATTTCCCATAAGGGTGATTTTCCCCGTACAGGTAAGTGTCGATCAGCCGCCCCGCTACAAAATCACTTTTCTTCAGGCTTACCTTCAGCCGCTGCTTCATATTCTGCTTGTAAATGGCCAGCTCCTCGGAAGGCATGGTGGATTGGGTAATCATTTCCTTCACCACCGGCAGCAGTTCGCCCACATGTTTACTAAGACAATGCATGGAGATGGTAGCCGTTTCATTATAACAGGCCCTGTTGACATAAGCCCCGTAATACTCAAAATATTCATTCAGCTGAAAAGCGGTTTTTGTATTCGTGCCATTACGTAACAAAAAATTCGTGGTGGCGGCCACCAGGTTCTGCTCTTCCTGGCTGTTCCCGGCAAAAAATACCCACTCCAGCTGCATCACTTCTTCC
>JAKQJH010000237.1 GCA_029561255.1 Bacteroidota bacterium
CCAGCGCTGAACCAGATCAAAGCAAGCAGGATAAGTGAGATAACGGGGATGGAACGTACAGAGACCAGCATAGGGGTTATGAAGGTGTTGAATCCGGGGCTGATCCCTGCCAGAATTCCGGCCAGGATGCCCAGGATACCCGAGATGACAAAGCCGGTTAGCCCCCGGAGTACGGTGCTCCCTGCAACGGCCAGAAAGCCCGGCTCGGCAAAAATCCTGATAACGGCCAGAAAGGTAGTTTCCGGGTGGGGAATTATGGAAGGAGCGTTGAAAGCAAGTGCCAGCACTTTCCATGCAACCAGCATCATGGCGATTGAAGCTACGGTCAGAATCTTTTTTTTAGTAATAAAAGCCTTCATCCGGCATTTTTCCTCCTGTGATCTGGGGGTTCATTTGATAAAAAATCCAGAGATAATCCGTTATCTGAGAACTTATGGCGGCCGCCCTGACCAGCTTAAGTCCCGATCTGGGGATGGCCTGATACGCAATCCGGGGATCGTCCAGTATCCGGTGTCTGGCTATAAGCACAGCGGCGCTGTCGGGGTGACCGTTTACCCATTCCACAGACCTTTCATAGGCATCCAGAACCTCTTCCACCAGAGCGGGATTGTTCCGGATAACAGAAGCTTTGACCATCAGGGCTGTCTGTGGGATGGGGAACCCTTGTGCTGAAAGCCATTCCTGGTTGAGGTCGAACAGCATCTTTACCTTGTTATTGCGGTGCATCACCTGGCTAACCATGGGTTCTGAGATCACGCCCAGGGAGGCCTGGTCCGAGGCTACGGCGTTGGCCAGATCAATATGGGAGGGAAACCGGTAATCCAGTATAATGTCCTTCAGGGGATCTATCCCGTTTTTTTGCAGCAGGTAGCGGAACAGCACATCGGGAGTCATTCCGCGCGCCATCACGTACACTGTCTTATGCCTGAGATCTTCCCAGGATGTTATGGATGTGTCCCGGCCAAAGAGATAGAGCGTTCCCCAGACAGGGATGGCTGACAGTTTGTAATCAAGCCCCTTATTATAGACTATGGCCGCCATGGTTGTGGGCAGCAGGGCAAAGTCTGCTGTGCCGTCAAGCATCATTTTCCTCACCTGCAGGGGCTCGTTTACGATCCTGACCTTGATTCCGGCGTCTGCAAGAAGATCCAGGCTGTCTATGAGCCGTATCATGCCCATGGAAGAAGGTCCCTTAAGCGTGGCGATGGTGAAAGGGGCAGCCTTTTTTTCCCCGCCGGAAGGATTTCCACAACCTCCTATAAGTAAAAAACATATGCATATAATTGCCGGCAATCGCATGATGTAAAATTTTAACAAAAATACAACATTTTAAGGCAGATGGAAAAATTGTCTTATCTTTGTGGCACAAATAGTGAAAATCGTGCGCGTACTGAGAACAGGATGTTCCTTTTCAAGGACGGCACAAAACTCAAATAATAACCAATCTGATTCGGAGGTATTCTGATGGAAAAGAGAGTAGGTACAGTAATCATTCAAATCAACTGCCACGAGGAGGTCGCCCATCTAAACGACATCCTTTCGCAACATGGAGGCATCATTCTGGGAAGGCAAGGCCTTCCGCGGAGTAATGGCATAAATCTCATATCCCTGATTCTTGAAGGTACCACAGATCAGATAGGTGCACTGACCGGCCAGCTGGGCCGGTTGAGCGGCATTCAGGTCAAGTCGGTATTATTGAAGAATTAATTAAATGAAAAAAATTGCACTCCCTTTTGCTGCAGCCCTTTTAATGGCTGCCTTATTCCCGGTGGCTGCCTTTGGGCAGGAACAGAAAGACACCATGCCGGTTCCACTGGGTGAGATTGTGGTGACCAGCCTGCGGTTTGACAGACAAATCAGGAACCTGCCAACATCCATGGTTGTGGTGGATTCTTCGTTATATCAAAAACGTTCGGCATTTACAATAGCCAATGTCCTGGAGGAAGAACCGGGTGTTTCCCGGGGAGGAGATGGGGTCTGGGCCACGAACATCAATGTCCGCGGTTTTAATGAAGAACGGCTGGTTATCCTCATTGACGGGAACCGGGTAGAGACGGCCACCGATCTGACCGCCTCGCTAAGCATGGTAGACGTTAATGACATAGAGCGGGTGGAGGTCATCAAGGGGGGCCAATCGTCCCTTTACGGAACGGGAGCCATGGGCGGCATAGTGAATATCATAACCAAACAGGGGTATTTTGGAAGGAAGCCTTATGTTACGGCCGATGTTATCTCGGGGTATGCCTCAGTAAACAATTTGTTTTCAAATCATGCTTCGGTCAGCGCGGGTTCACGCAAATGGTATCTGAACCTGGGCGGCACCTATGCAAAGGCAGGAAATCTGCGCACCCCGGACGGCATATTGCCAAACAGCCAGTATAACACAAGCAACATCTCGGCAAAACTGGGTGTCAAGCCTCTTGCTAACCATATGTTTAAAATCCAGTACCAGCGCAACTGGTCCTGGGATGTGGGCGTTCCCGGAGGGGATGCCTTTCCGGGGCCTGCAAAAGCCACCTATACCGACATAGGCCGTCATTTATTGTCGGCCAGTTACAGGATATCCAACATTACCGAAAAATGGACCGCCCTGGAGTTGAAGTATTTCACCCAATACATTGCCCGCGAGGTAATGATGGAACCAAACACGGTAACTCAGGCCAGCCTGCCCAACGGGAATGTCCAGCGTACCACTCCGGAAGTGTTTTACCCTACGGGATATCACCTGACCAACGGGGTTCAGCTGCAGGGGATCTGGGATCTGTCTGAGCGCAATACGCTCATTGCCGGTGTGGATGTATGGGGCCGCAAGCTGCGTACCGGAAGGGAAAAGCACATCCGGATTGACATCCTGAATCCGGCCGGCAATATTATTAAGACCAACAATGTGGTTCGTGGTGAAACGCCCATACCTGAATCAAGCTTCAGCAGTGCCGGGTTGTTTTTCCAGAATGAGACACGCTTGATGGACAACCGGCTGACTATGATCCTGGGCGGCCGTTTTGACGGGATCCGGATTAAAAACCAGGAGGGATATGATGTGGATTACATCATCATGAACGGAGAAAGGAATGACAATCCCCCCACCCAGCGAATTACATTTGAAAAAGGGACAGAATACAATTTATCCTGGAGCGCCAATGCTGGTTTTCTCTATAAATTGTCCGGGAACACAGATTTGTCACTCAACCTTGCCCGGGCTTTCAGGGCGCCTTCTCTGGAAGAGAGGTTCAAATATATAGACCTGGGTAATTTTGTCCGCCTGGGAGATCCAACCCTCAAACCGGAAAAATCCTATTCGGCAGACCTGGGGATCAGGGTGTGGAAATCAAAATTCAACCTGCAGGCAGGAATTTTCATCAACCACCTTAACAATATGATAGTGGAGACACCGGGTGAGTTTGTCTTCAGGCTTACGGCCGATTCAAAGCCCGATACCATTCCTGCGCTTGTCAATGCCAACGTAAGAAAGGCCCTTCTTTACGGTGTGGACTTAAAATTTGCCTACAATTTCAGCCATGATTTTGTGTTTTTCGGATCCGGGGCTTACGTACGCGGGATGGCACTCGAAACAGAAGGCAACCTTCCTCTCATACCCCCTTTAAACGGAAGGGCCGGACTCCGCTATACTTATTCCGGGTTGGGTTCTGTTGAATTTTCCGTATTTGGCGCAGCAACACAGAATAAGATCGCAGAAGGAGAAAAAGAAACGGCAGGATACTACCGGCTGGATTTTGCTTTAAACACAAAATTCTTTGATCTGGGTTTTATGAAAATACAAGGCTTTGCCGGTATTGACAATATCACCAATAACCGTTACACCAACCACCTTTCTACCAACCGGGGAGACGTTAGCGTGGAACCGGGGCGTAATATTTTTATTAGACTCAAACTCTCTTTCTGATCCAGGGAGAATGGAAGCATACCGGGATCAGGTGAAACAGTTGTTAACACCTGAACAGAAAAGGGTATATGAAACATTGCCTTACAGAGGCAACGAAGGCCGATATCCTGTAAACCATTCCCGCAACAACGACAGAATTTACCGTTGTAGATAAAAATTTTGCCATAACCATAAAAACACATATCTTTGCGGACCTTTTCTCGAGAAGATAAGGAAGTTAACACAATTCATTAACTTAAAAATCAGATTTATGGCAGTAAAAATTCGTCTTGCACGCCATGGCAAAAAGAACTATGCTTATTTTCACATTGTAGTTGCCGATTCCCGCGCTCCCCGTGATGGCCGTTTAATTGAAACACTAGGAACCTATGATCCTAATACCAATCCGGCAAAAATACAGCTGGATGCGGAAAGAACCCTTTACTGGCTCAATAATGGCGCACAGCCCACACTTACAACCCGCAGGCTCCTTTCCTATAAAGGGGTATTATTGAAAAAACATTTGTATGAAGGTGTGGCCAAAGGCGCTTTGACACAGGAACAGGCAGATGCAAAATGGGATGCCTGGATGCAGGAAAAAGAAGCCAAAGTTGTCGCAAAGAAAAGCAAGCTTGAGCAGGAGTCACGTACAGAAATGAATCAACGCCTGGAGGCAGAAACCAAGATTAATAAAGAGCGTGCAGCCGCATTATTGACAAAACGTGAAGAAGCAGCTGCCCGGTTGGCAGCTGCAGCAGCTGCTGCTGCTGCGAAAGCAGAAGAGACCATCGCCGAAATTGAAGGAACAGCGGGTCCGGAAGTAGAAGAAGAAAAGGACCAGGCGGCAACAGAATAATAACATGGGAAATAAGGAAAGGTTTCTGCCACTGGCAACGGTGAGAAAAACCTTCGGAAAGGGAGGGGAACTTATTTTAAAGTTCTGCCCGGAAGTTCCCCAACATATTATTGATCAGTTAAATACAAAAGAGCCGGTATTCATTCAGGTGGATGGGATATCGGTTCCTTTTTATTTAATATTTGTTAAATTACGCGGAAACGATCAGGCACTGATCCGTTTTGAAAATTATTTATCCGAAAATCTGGCAGCCGAATGGGTAGGAAAGACCGTCCTGTACAAAGCAGGGGGAGAAGAATTCCCGAGCGGGGGATCCCGTCTGGTCGGATACACATTCAAAGCAAAAAGTAGCGGAGGGAAAAAGTGTAAAGGAACCATTTCCGGATTCTTTGATTATCCGGGAAATCCCTGCCTGGAGCTGGAGTTCAGCGATGGGCGGATTCTGCTACCCTTCCATGAAGATTTCATAAACAAGATTGATGACAGGCGCAGGTCTATAGATCTGTTTCTGCCCGAAGGTATTTAAGGATCATGCTACAGGCGGTATTGTCCACATTCCCCATGTTTGTTTGTCTTTTTTGGTTCATTACAATAATTATGGACAAAAAGAAAGTAACAAAAGCAAGGAAGTTGCTGGCGGTCTTTATGTTCGCCTCTTTCCTCGTATTTTTCTCTCACGCCTATTATTTCAACAGAGGTACAGCGTTATTCAATGTTGTTGAAAGCCTTTATTCCTTGTCTTCACTGCTTGTCTATCCCTTGTTCTTTTTATATATCGCAGAACTTACAGGGACAAGAATAACACCTGCCCGTCAACTATTGGCCGTATTGCCTTCATGCCTTCTTTTTATAATAATATTTGTAGTATTCTTTCTGATGTCGCCTTTGGAACAAAGCGCATATAAACAATTTATCATAGAAGGAAGGAAGATAAGCCAGTTGTCAGGGATGGCCGGTTTACAGGCAGTCATTTTCCGGCTGAGCCGGCTGATTTACATTTTACAGATCGTTCCCATCGTTCTCATTAGCAAGAAGAATATTGAACGGTATCAGAACGAACTGGAAAATTTTTATTCCTTTACAGAGGACCGTTCTCTTTGGTGGGCCAAGAACATGCTCTACGTGATGATGTTAACATCGGTCATGTCTGCAGTTTTCTCGCTGATCGGCAGGGCTGCCTTTGGAACATCGTTGTGGATATTACTCATCCCATCCATGATTTTTACCATTTTATTGTATATGGTGGGGTATGTGGGTTATCATCAGCGTTTCACTGCCAGGGATTTTGAAAATGATATTAGGAAAACAGAAAAGATCACCGTAAAGCAGACCAATGATGACTACAACCTGAAGGACAGGCTGGTTCATCTGATGAACCGGGATATGATCTATACAAGAGAAGATCTGCGTATCACCGATGTGGCTTCTTTGCTGGGATCCAACAGAACATACGTATCCCAGGTTGTAAACCAGGATTTTGGGATTTCATTTTCACAATTTATTAACTCGTACCGGATTACATATGCAAAGAAACTTTTAATAGATCCAGCTTCAAAGCATCTTTCCATTAAGGGTATAGGCGAAATGGCCGGGTTCAGTAACGAGGCCTCATTTTTCAGGGTATTTAAAAAAGAGACCGGACAGAGCCCGGCCGTCTGGAGGTCATCGGTTATGCAATCCCGCTGAAAGTTATATCGGTATATCCGGTTATACCGCTTGCTGAAAACCGTATATTGCGCAGGAAGCCGCCTACCCTGGGGCCCCTGTATGAACCGTCTGCCTGTACTGTGTATCCTTTTGCTTTGATTGTATTAACATATTTTTCCACCTGAGAATTCTTTGCCCTGATTACTGCTTTTGGTGCCAGAAACGGGTTGTCATCGTAAGTAATGTAGCTTATAACAGTGCAGGACCCTGCAAAAACCGGGTAGGATTTCAGATCGGGATACTGTGCTGTTATTTTGTTCCAGTCTGTATAATCATCTTTCTGTTCTTTTTCGTCTGAAGGAGGTGTAGTGGATACCGTGATATATATGACCTCGCCGGCGGGAACATCCACTTCTTTTGTGTCTTTATTGCCGTTCTTGTCTATAACGGTGAAGATCCACCGGCCTTTGTTGACGATGGTGTAGATGAATTTGGTCCCTTCATCTATGACATTGCCAATAGTGGCATTGATGGAAGCCCCTTTAGAATGACTTTGATTTTGCCCAATGACAATATCTCCCTCTTCTTCTTTATCTTCATCTTCAATAACCACAAAAGAATTGCCCGTTTCCGAAACATTTTGTGCGTCTGTTTTTATTGTTTTTACCGTTTCGGATATGGTTTCTGAGATCAAATCAACCCCGACATCTCCTCCAATTATGCCTAATATTGGGTCCTTCCATTTCATACCGGCCAGATTCGAAGCGATCTCAGAACCAATCCTGACCCTGTCTGCGCTGGAGTCTGAGTTATACATATCTATTGTAAGCTGTCCTACCTGTGCTGCATCCATGCCGGTGCCCAAGGGGGTAGCCGTACCAATGACATCGGTCATAAGTTCACCTCCTGCTTTTACCCCCTCGGCTCCTTCCAGAACAATTATACGCTGGATAGTGAGTCCTTTTTCATGGGAAGTGATTGCAAAATCTGTATTGTCCTGCTGGAAATCGTTGAACATCTGAGATGCCTGGTTATCGTAATCGCCGTTCTCCATTTTTTTCCAGAAGTCGCTTTCACTCGAGGACTTTGATTTCCATTCAGGTCTTAGTTTGTTGTACAGATCGTTGCGGTCAGAAGCGTTCAGATTGGAAGCTACGGTAAGTACCCGCTCCCGGCTTCTTTTGCCGCTTCC
>JAKQJH010000348.1 GCA_029561255.1 Bacteroidota bacterium
AAAAAAGAAATCCACAGACATTTCGAGCGAAGCGAGAAATCTTGTATTTCCCCTTTCTCTCCCCCCAAATATTGTCATCCCGACGAAGGAGGGACCTTGTATTTTGCAGGTGCCGTAAAAACAAAAATCACGTCATCCCGAGCGAAGCGAGGGACCTTGTATTTGCACGACTATCAAAAAACAAGCTACTTTACTTAAAAAGTTAGTTCTAAAGTACAGGGTGGTTTGCTAAACAAATTGATTGCTGGCTGATAATTAACAAAGTCGCTCCATCACAATCATTGATATGGCTAGCTTTTTTTGAAGTGACTGTTTTTAAAATACAGGGTCCCTCGCTTCGCTCGGAATGACGGCTTAAATATGGCTTAAGAAGGGCAAGATTTCTCGCTACGCTCGAAATTGAAGTGCAGTTGTTACTGACTGGATTTCTTTGCGGCATTACTGACCTTCGAAGTCTGCTTTAACCTTTGCACCTGTTTTAAAGCGTCCTCATAAGAAATTCCGGACTGCAGTTCCAGCACCTTCCTCGCCCTCAAGGAGAGCTCCGCGAATGATATTTTCCAGTTTTGTGCGGGTGTCATCAGAGAACATTTACTACAAAGTTAATACGCTAAGTCAGGTTTTCCAATAAGACCAATTTTTGGTAGTTACCTCACGCTAATGACTGAAAATAAAACTACTCAATCCTCAACAGCCTACGCTCAACCCTTAACCCTTCCTTCCGCCTTTCTTTTTTCTCAACCTTTTCAATAGTTCGCCCCTACAGGGCTCCCCGGGTATCTTGCTAAATCTTGTTGCTATTAATATGCCGCCCCTAACAGGGCTAATACAAAGAAAAATTGCATACATCCTCGACTTCTAATGATATGCCGCCCCTAACGGGGATAATACAAAGAAAAATAGCATACACCCTCAACTTCTAGTAATACGCCATCCCTAACGGGGATAATACAAAGAGAAATAGCATACACACTCAACTTCTAGTAATATGCCATCCCTAACGGGGCTAATACAAAGAAAAACATCATTAACCTTTACAAAATCCATTAATCTCTATCTCCTTTCAACCTCTTATAAACCTTCAACCCATCCTTTAAGCCTCTTTCTTCTTTCAACCTCGAACCTCCAACCTCGAACCTCCAACCTCCAACCTCGAACTAATTTCTGATAACCACCGCCATCATCCCGCAAGGCCCATGCGCCCCGATCACCAGGCTTTGTTCGATATCGGCAGTCTTGGAAGGACCGGCGATGAAGACACCGAAACCGGTTTCATTGACGGAGATGCGTTCGTAGGCCTGGTGCATGGTGGAAACCAGGTCTTTTTCGTGAATGACGAGAATGAGTTGCTGGGCGATGAAGGGAAGCAGGCGGTTGACCATATTTTCTTCGGTGACCCAGATGGAACCGTTTTCGGCTACGGCAACACCACCGCGGATAATGGCAGTATCGACAGCGGCCAGTGAGGCGGGGGATAAATGAGTAAGATCTGATGGATAAACGCCGGTGGTATCGATGACGAATGCACCTTTATCAATGGAATCAATGAATTGTTTTGCTTCTGTAGCTGAAGCTACTTCTTTGCAACTGCCGCCAATGGCCGTAAGCACGGTGCTGAACTGGGACATCAGGTCAGGGTAGTTAATGACCAATGACAAATCTGGCTCCGTGTAAGGCACGGACTCCGGTTTGTTCTTCCGGATCGCAGTAAATATTTTATCGCGGCTGCTCATTTCTTTTTGTTTTGAATATACCAGTCACGGAAGCTCTGCTTCGGGGCTTCCGGCATCTCGCGTTGCTTGTACCAGGGATTAACCTTGAACTTCACCAGGAAGGGCATATGCCGCAAGACCCAACGGGCAGAAGCACCACCGAAACGATACAGGGCCGGACGCCCCAGCACAAAGGCCATTCCTTTCATCATGATCTTTTTTGAAAGCGGCAAATGACCACCCTTGCTGAGCTCCTGCCGCCATTTCCATAACTGGTCATGGATATCGATCTTGACCGGACAGACATTACTGCAACTGCCACATAAGGAAGAAGCAAAGGGCAGATCGGCATATTTCTTCGGATCGAAATTGGGATTGAGGATGGAACCGATCGGACCGGCCACGGCAGTATGGTAACTGAAGCCGCCACTACGGCGGTAAACAGGACAGGTATTGAAACAAGCGGCACAACGGATGCACTTTAATGCATTCCGGAAGTCTGCTTTACCTAAAATATCAGACCGCCCATTGTCCACAATCACGATATGCATTTCCTGTCCGGCCCGGGGCTTATGGAAATGACTGGAATAGGTAGTGATCGGTTGTCCCGTTGCACTGCGGGCGAGCAAACGTAGGAAGACGGATAAATGACTGGCTTTCGGAATCAGTTTTTCAAAACCCATACAGGCTATATGCACATCGGCTGCATGCGTACCCATATCGGCATTGCCTTCATTGGTGCAGACCACCACCCCACCGGTTTCAGCAATCGCAAAGTTCACCCCGGTGATCGCTAACTGGGAAGCAATGAATTTTTCCCGCAGGTGTACCCGCGCGGCACGGGTGAGATAAGTGGGATCATTATTCCCCTTCTCCGTATGCAGGTGCTCGTGAAAGGTATCACTCACATCCTGTTTCTTCAGGTGAATAGCGGGCAATACAATATGACTGGGTGGCTCGTGCCGGAACTGCACAATGCGTTCCCCAAGATCCGTGTCCACCACTTCCACTCCTTGCTCTTCGAGGTAGTGGTTGAGGTGACATTCCTCCGTGAGCATACTCTTGCTCTTGACGATCCGGGTGATGCCCTTGCTTTTTATTATGTCATGGATGATCTGGTTATGCTCTGTTGCATCGGCGGCCCAATGGACCTTTACCCCATTGTCCAATGCATTTTTTTCAAACTCCTCCAGGTAACTTTCCATATTGGAGAGCGTATGATTCTTGATCTGGGAAGCCCATTCACGCAACTGTTCCCATTCAGGAAGTCCATGTGCCGCTTTATCCCTTTTCTGGCGGACAAACCATAAAGTTTCATCGTGCCAGTTGGTGCGGGCATCATCCTTGATAAATTCCTCAGCTAATGTAGCGTGATCTTTCATCTCAGGCCTCCGTGTTTAGGATCTCTGCAATATGGATGGTTTTGACTTTACTGCCCTGACGTTTTAAAATGCCTTCGAGGTGCATGAGGCAACTCACATCCACCCCGGTAATAAATTCCACTTCATTGGCTTCATGTTGTTTGATCCGGTCCTTTCCCATTTTTACACTCACGGCTTCTTCAAATACCGAGAAAGTGCCGCCAAAGCCGCAACATTCATCAGTCCGGACCGGCTTCAGCAATTGAATACCTTTTACTTTACTGAGTAATTGTTCGGGTTTGGAGAACGCTGGCAACATTCTTTCGGACATGGAAGAGAGTCCGAGTCCGCGCTGCCCGTGACAACTGTTATGCAGTCCGACTTTATGCGGGAACACGGCATTATGCACTTCTTTTTTCAACACATCCGTGATGAACTCAGTCAGTTCATAAATATGTTTGCGGATATGAATGGTCTCCTCGGAGTGCTGATCATCCTTCAAATGCTCTTTCACATGCAGCACACAACTGCCGGAAGGACCTACGATATAATCATAGCCGGTAAAATTGCGGACAAAATTTTTATCACAGTCCTTCGACGCAGCGGCAAATCCACTGTTGGCCATGGGCTGTCCGCAACAGGTCTGATTGAGGGGGAAGTCCACTTCACACCCGAGTTTGGTCAGGAGTTCCAGCGTGGCTTGTCCGACCTGCGGGTAAAACTGGTCAATATAACAGGGTATAAAGAGCGCGATTTTCATGATTCATCCGTTTCAGTGTCCGTACATTTTCAGCTGTACGAGGCTGGCAGGAAGCGATTGTTTGTTCCAAAGCGAATGGATCGCCATAGCGGCTCCCAGCGAACTGGCCTGGGCCACGGTGGCCGCATATACTTCCATTTCCGGGAAGGCGGCCGATAAGAGTTGCATATAAATGGGGTTCTTGCTGAAACCCCCATCTACAAATATTTTATGGACAGCAGTATCCTTCATGACCAGCCAGCTGCTCTGCACCTGCAATACCATGAGGTCGGCGATAAGCAGGTGATAAGCTTCTTCATAGCTGGCAAAATCAGCGAGATCGCGATCCGCAAATACTGATTCAACGGGCAAATATCCCTCCAGATCTTTTCCCAATCCGTCGAAATCCGGAAGGTACTTTCTCAGCAACAAGGGATCTGCCTGTACGGTTTTATAGTAGTCCACTTCTTTCTGATAATGGACCGACAGCCGTTTTACCTGTTGCTCATGTTCATTTCCCGCAAATAAACGGGAGGCTTTAACAGGCCTTCCTTTATACGTGAGATAACAAAGACAATCGCTTTTCAATTCGCTGATGCTAAGCGGCCTTGGATTAAAAGGATTCAGGGTAATGCACCAGGTACCCGTGGATAAGAGCACAAAGGGCTCAGTAAAACTGGCCAGATAGGGAATCAACGCGGCGGAACTATCATGTAATCCGGTTCCGACAGGGATACCTTCCTTCGTATAACCGGCCAGTTCTGTACAATCCTTTAATGCAGGAAACTTCAGCTCTATATTTTCTTCGGTTACCCATCTGTGATAGTGTTGCTGGGTAAAGTCCCAGAGATTGGTATGACAACCAATGCTCGTGATATCGGTATGCAATGCACCGGTCATTACATAACTGAGGTACTGGGGCAGGTGCAGGGCAGCTATTACATGGGAAAAAACATCAGGGCGTTCTTCTTTCAGCCGGTAGACCTGCATGCCGGAGTTGAGACTGCCAAGTACCGGCGAAGCCGTCTGACTGGCCACGAAATCTTCTCCCCCATATTTTGTATAAAACTTATCGAGCAGGGGCTTTGGGTAAGGCTTCAGGTAATTGTACAGCGGCAGCATCACGCGTCCATCGGAACCTATATAGACAAAACTGGCCCCGTAGCCGGAGAAGTTGATGCCCTTTATTTCATATTGTTGACTGCTGAGCAACCGGCTATAGGACTCGCGGATCCAGGCCGTGAGTGCCTGCACATCATCACAGGGAAAACCATCCTCATCGGTGATCTCGTCCATCGGGCGGCTGTCTTCCTGCACGAGTTCATACTGTTCATTGAACAGCAGCAGCTTCTTATTGGTCTTCCCCACATCGAAGATGGCTATAACCGGAATTTTGTTCATCAGAGTCCTGTTGCGATCGTATTCGTTCCTCTTTCTTTAGTCAGTGCTTCCCTGATCTTCTCTTCGCGGAAGAACTGCAGGGGATTCAATGCCGCGCCATTGCGGAGCCGGGCTTCGGCCACGAGGGCCCGTACATCAGTATGGAAGGTTTGCTTGAGTAATTCCTGTGCGGCTACCACATCATTATTATCCTGTGCCGCATTCAATGCTTTACGGTCCATCAATAAGGCGTGTGCATAAGCCATCATGATGGCTTCCACTGATTGTAACAGGTCTTCTAAAGGATCTTTTACATTATGAGAGGCATCAATCATCCAGCCAAGGTCTTTGGCATGATCCATTCCACAGGCATCCATGCCTTCCACCAGTTCATTGAAGATGAGGAAGAGCTGGTAAGGTTTGATACTACCTACGGTCAGGTCATCATCGCCGTATTTACTGTCATTAAAATGGAAACCGGCCAATTTACCTTCCATTAATAACAAGGCCACGATCTGTTCAATATTCGCATTGGGCAAATGGTGTCCGAGATCCACCAGTGTTTTTGCCTTGGGACCGAGCTTATTCGCGTAGAGCAGTGACTGTCCCCAGTCGCCTACGGTCATGGAATAGAAATTGGGTTCAAAAGCTTTGTACTCCACAAACATTTTCCAGTCGGCGGGAAGTGCGGCATAAATTTCCTCTAGCCCCTCCAGCGTATTTTGAAAGGCCTTTCTGAAATTCAATTGGCCAGGGAAAGTGCTTCCATCCGCCAGCCAGACTGTGAGTGATTCAGAGCCGAGTTCGACGCCATGTTTTATCACTTCAATATTATGATCGATCGCCTGTTTGCGGGTGGCTTTGTTTACATGCTGTAAGGAACCAAACTTGTACGTATGTGCCTGTCCGGGCTGATCCTGGAAAGTATTGGAATTTACCGCATCGAATTTCAGATTCAGATCAGCAGCCAGTTTTCGGATCGCCGCATAATCTTTGGGAATATCCCAGGGAATATGCAGGGAGATGGCGCCGCTGGATTGATTCAGTGCATGGAGCAGACCCACATCTTCGAGTTTCTGTTCCAGGTTACCGGGTTCACCGGGCCCGGGGAAGCGGCCGAAGCGGGTACCTCCCGTGCCGAGGGCCCAGGAAGGAATAGCCACCTGAAAAGCGGCGAGTTTGGCAATGATGCCATCGAGATTCCCTAACTCGGATTGCAAAAAAGAAAAACGGGTTGTATGTTTCGCCAGTCCGCGTTCGTTGTGCTGTGCAATTTTCTTACTATCTATTCTCATAAATCACGCTTATAATCTAAAATTACAAAATAACCCTCTGCCCTGCTGGATAACCGGCCGGATGCAGAGGGTGAAAAATTAAAAAGACCTTAACGATAGAAGCCCATGGCCACACCGCCGTCCACGTTCAATGCATTGCCGGTTGATTTGTTGAGCAAGCCGCCTACAAAGGCGAAACAGGCATTGGCAATATCTTCCGGTAAAATTATCTCATTCAGTAATGTTCTCTTCGCATAATATGCCGGGAGTTCTTCT
The DNA here is from genome assembly GCA_029561255.1 of Bacteroidota bacterium. Lineage (GTDB taxonomy): Bacteria > Bacteroidota > Bacteroidia > Chitinophagales > Chitinophagaceae > JJ008. The sequence continues at coordinate 6,743 of JAKQJH010000348.1, forward strand.
ACGGTGATGCCATAAGCTTTGGCCCTTCCTTCGGCCCAGCCACCGGCCCAGATATTGGAGTCGGAGATTACGGCATCGGGATTCACGGTATTCACCCTGATCTTATCGGCACCGAGTTCGGCGGCCATCAGACGGGTCAGGTGTGCCTGCGCGGCTTTGGCACTGCCATAGCCCGGGTTGTTCGGTCCGGCCACCACGGCATTCTTGGAAACGATATTCACGATATCACCACCAAAGCCCTGTTTACGCATCACTTCTATGCCTTTCTGGGATACGAGAAACTGTCCTTTCACAAGAATATCATACAAGCGATCCCATTCCTCAATACTATGATCCGTGATGGATTTTGAAATGCTGATGCCCGCGTTGTTAATGATAATATCCACGCCACCAAAGGCGAGTACGGTATCATCAATCGCTGCGGCAATGCTGGCCGCATCGGTAACATTCAGCAACGTACTGCTCACTGCATCTTTACCATATTGCTTCACCATTTCCTCTTTCGCAGCGGAAAGACGTTCGGCATTGATATCATTGATCACCACACAAGCTCCTTCATCCGCAAATTTTTTGGCAATGGCTTTACCAATTCCACCAGCACTACCGGTAACAAGTGCCACACGGCCACTCAGCGGTTTGGGTTTAGGCATCCGCTGCAGTTTGGCTTCTTCAAGCAGCCAGTATTCAATATTGAAGGCTTCCTGGCGGGGCAGTGAGGTATATTCAGAAACGGCTTCAGCGCCACGCATTACATTAATCGCGTTGATATAAAATTCGGCAGCTACCCTAGCGGTTTGTTTGTCTTTGGAGAAGGTAAACATACCCACACCCGGGAAAAGAATCACCACGGGATTGGCATCCCGCACGGCCGGACTATTCGGATGTTTACAGGTTTCATAATACTCCGTGTACATTTTCCGGTAAGCTTCAAACTGGGGAGCCAGTTTCTCTTTCACCGCATTTACATCAGTAAGATCGGCTTCTGTTCCGAGATCCAGTACCAGCGGAGAAATCTTGGTCCGCAGGAAGTGGTCGGGACAACTGGTACCCAACGGCGCCAGGCGATCGAGGTCATGGGAGTTGATGAACTGCAGGACTCTTTCATCATCGGTGAAATGGCCCAGCATTTTTACTTTGGAGGAACAGAAACCACGAAGTACAGGAGCCAGTTGGGCGGCTTTCTGTAAGCGTTGATCGGCGGGTAATGATTCCCGTTTAGCGCCGCCGAAAACCGGACTTTTCTTTCCATAATTTTCTTCGAGATACTGGGCGCAACGCTCAATTACTTCGAGGGTGTTCATATAACTTTCATAGGCGGTATCGCCCCAGGTAAACAATCCATGTGATCCGAGCATGATGCCACGGATACCGGGATTTTCATCCAGGCATTGTTTCAGTTTCAGTCCGAGGTCAAAACCGGGACGCTGCCATTCCACCCAGCCAATTGTGCCATTAAATAATTCCTGTGTGATCTTCTTGCCATCTTTCGCAGCGGCAATAGCAATCGCTGCATCGGGATGCAG
>JAKQJH010000359.1 GCA_029561255.1 Bacteroidota bacterium
AACAGTAGTGGCGGTTTTGTTAGGCGTTATCTCTACGGCACAGATCTTTGGTGCAGCTCCGTTGAATTCGAGGGTGAGTTTATTGTCCCAATGTAAATAACCGACTTCCCGTTCTTTAAGCCGTACCTTACTGACCACTTCCTTATTTTCATTGCGGATCAGACTGTCTTTGACATGCACCGTAAAATTCAGGGTGGCGAATTTTCCTTTACCGGTTCCAACATTACTGATCATCAGTCGCCGGCATTCGGCACGAATAGTAGCCGCAGCAGTACCTAGCGGATCACCCAAAATAACTTTTACATCGTAGTTGCCTTCGGGGAGTTTTACTGAGAAATAGAAGGGTTTGGAGCTGCTGATATAATCAGTGAGCAGGGCATTCTTTGTTTGGCCATCTGCAGCTTGCAGATCGGTGGAGTACTTATCAAATCCATAGCCGGTTTCGTCACTGTATTTTGTATCGGTGGTCACTTTGGTATAACCAGGCATTAGTTTACCGTTGCCGAAATCATACCGGAAGCCTGGCTGTTGCGCATGCCCCGCCAGCACCTGCAAGAAAACTGCTATGATTAACCCCAACTTTTTCATGCTGTACTATTTTTACCTGGTTGATCTCCTTCCTTATCCTGTCACCATCACTCCCCTATTGAAATTTCACCCGTAACACGACAAAGGAACGATGCGATACTGTATGCGTCAGCTTCTTTCCTTTTACGGCCACAGTGGTGGTAACCGGCTGAACTGCCTGGGGTTTATCCAGGGTATTATAGCTGAGTAATTCTTCATTCCGTAGCGTGGTGATGGTCATCTCCCCTTTCAACGCTTTAATACCAGCCAGACTGAATTCAAATGATTCGGTTTTCTCCCCGGCATTCACCAGTTTGATGATGAGTTCTTTGGTAACAGAATCGATCACGGCACTGGCGTATAAACTGTCCTTGCCACTCAGCGCCTTACCATCGAGTAAAGCAGGTACTGAATGCGTGCCTTTATTGGTGCCGTATAATTGCTGTACATAATAATTGGGCGTAGCTATACTGCGGAGGTTGTCAAACCAGATGAGGTCCGGGCGCCATTGCCAGGCATCCACATGAGCCAGCAGCGGGGCATAGGAACACATCTGCACCACATCGGCATTGCGTTCAAGACCGGTCATGAAGGCGGCTTCAGACATCGCACTCACCCAGGAATTCTTGGATTCGGGTTGGGCATTGTCTTTTCCATGTCCTGCATATTCGCCCGCAAAGACCTTAAAGCCTTTACGGTCGTAATTGTCATAACGGGCCGCATTTTTAAAAAACCAATCGGGCCCTTTATAATAATGTTCATCGATAAAATCGGGTTTGTAGGATTGAAAGGCTTTCCAGGCATAGTCAAAATAAGCGCCTTCGGCAAAGGGTCCGGCGGCCGCGATCAGTTTTACTTCGGGATAGCGCATCTTGAGAATCTTCTCAAACAAAGCATAACGCTCTACATATTGTTCATCCCATTGCTCATTACCCACCCCGAGGAGACGCAGGTTAAAGGGAGCAGGATGACCCATATCCGCACGGAGTTTCCCCCATTTCGTGGATACTTCTCCGTTAGCAAATTCGATGAGGTCGAGTGCATCCTGAATATAGGGATCGAGTTCGGGCAGACTCACTACTTCACTGCTGTTGAACTGACAGGCCATACCGCAGTTCAGGATAGGCAAGGGTGCGGCACCGAGGTCTTCGGCAAGTTGGAAATACTCATAAAAGCCAAGCCCGAAGCTCTGGTAATAGTCCGGAGCATTCTTATGGGGGAATTCCACATTCCAGCGGTTCATGATCAGTTTGCGGTCTTCGGACGCTCCTACCGTTGTTTTCCATTGGTAGCGGTTGGTGAGATCACGTCCTTCCACAATACAACCACCGGGGAAACGGAGAAAGCCGGGTTTTAAATCCGCTAATTTCTGTACCAGATCATTTCGTAAACCATTGGGACGATTCTTCCAGGTATGCTGGGGAAACAACGAAAGCCGGTCCATATGCAGTTCGCCTTGTCCGTTGAAGATGATCCGCAGTTTTCCTTTCTGCGCCGTATCACTGGCGGTGAAAGAGAGATTGTATTTTTTCCAGTCACCACTAACAGAAACAGGTTCAGCCTTACCGATCACCGTACCTTTAGCATTGACCATTTCCAGGCGGATATTGCTTTGGCCGCTCAACTGTTTGGCCATAATGCTGAACAGATAGGTTTCGTCTTTCTGAATACCAATACCGCGAAAGCCATCATTCAGTAATACATAATCACCCGTACCTTTTAATTTCAATTGCGCATAGCGGGGATTTATGCCATGGGCGGCCTGGTTGACGATCAGCATCACACCCTGTGCTTCTGTATCCGGATCGCGCCAGCCCATCATTGGCATGGGAAATTCGAAGGAACCATTCTTGATGAGTTCGGCATACAAGCCTCCATCGGCGCCGAAATTGATATCTTCAAAAAAGATTCCCCACATAGCGGGTGAGATCGTAGTAGTAGGTTTATTGACCGTGATAGTTACTTTACGGGGTACAGATCCTCCGGTTTGTGCCATGCCTGAAAAGCATAACAGCAATAACCCCACAAATAGCTTCACTGATTTCAGTTGTTTCATAGTTGACGCTTTATTCGACATTCATTTATAATTTCTTACCAGTGCAGGGGCACATTGCCTGACTTATCCTCATCCAGCATCAGTGCACTGTCATTGATGCGGAACGTGAACTTATCGAGCATAGCGGTAATCTCCGCACCGGCGAATAAGGCAGGGCCATAACCATGTGCGGCGAATACATTCACCGGACGATGATAATAGAAAGCGGGATCAAAAGCCATTCCGGTGCCTACGCAAGTGCCTTCCACCTGTCCTTTCTCATTTACTTTGGAAGCCACGGCACTCCAACCGAGCAGACTCATCGGGGCATAGGCTTTTACATCGAGCCAGCCTTTGTTCACGCCATGGGCGATGCAATAGGTATAGATCGCGGTGCAGGAGGTTTCGAGGTAACTGTCGCTCTTATCGAGCAGCTGATGCCAGAAGCCGCTGCCGGACTGATATTTGGCCAATCCTTTTACATGGGCCCGGTATTGATCCAATACGAACTTAAAGCCGGGATGAGATTCTGGTAATACGTCCAGTACTTCAGTCAATGTCAGTAAGGCCCAGCCATTGGCGCGGCCCCAGTGAAATTCAGGATGGGGATTCATGCTTTCCACCCAGCCATGCATATAGATGCCGAGTTCCTTATTGAACATACGGCCGGAGAACTGGCGGATCTGTTTCACCACTTCATCGAAGTATTTTTTCTGTCCGGTCATTTTACCCATCTGGGCCATGGCCGGTACACCCATGAACATATCATCGAGCCAGATAGTATTTTTTAAAGGACGGTTACGGGCGAGGGTGCCATCTTTGAGGCGGTATTCTTTATTGACGATATAGTTAATGAATACATCAATCTGCGGACGCAGGCCTTCGTTGAGTCCTGCCCGTTGTGCCTTGATCATGGCCGCGCATACGGCACCGGCATCATCCAGTGCATGCGGGTCGATGGGCTGGTGCAGGAAGCGCTGGCTCCGGATATAGTCCAGGGGAAATTTTGCTTTTACTGCAGGTATCCATTTGCTGAGGAAATCAAAGCGGTCTTTCACATAAGTAGCATACCGCTTATCACCGGTGGTTTCAGCGGCCCGCAGCATGGCGGCATAGGTAACACCCCACTCATAACTGGTTAGCCTGAAATCGCCCTGCTTTACAGCGCTGTTGGTATCAAGTTGTGCGGGATCATTCAGTACGGCACCGGTTTTTTTATTGATCATGACCGGGGGCGTCACGGTATCGAGGTAGTTATAGATGCGGTCGAGTACTTTCTTTACATCCGCTTTGGCCGGGATCACATAGGGAACGGGATAATCGGGCTGCATGGCATGCAAGGGGGTCGTTACATCGTTTTGCTTCTGCGCAGTTGCTGTGAGTACGCCAGTGAGCAGTAAGAGTGAAAGCAATGGTTTATTCATGATGAGGTATTATAACTTACTACTTACAACTTATTACTTACAACTTAAAACTTATCAGCTATGAAATTACGGTAGTTCCTTAAAACGAAAAAGACAGGTACTTGATTCCCTGCCTTTTTCTATCGACTGCTTGCTAAAAGAACTGTCTTTCCTGCTGGTTTACCAGTTGAAGGGTAAATACCAGTTTGCAGGATTCATTAATTTACTACGAACGGCAGCGGCATCGCCGGTACCATCTTTCTGCAGTTTATTATAAATTTTATCAGCCAGGAAGGATGGATCATTGCGGCGAAGGGCAACGCGTAAAAGATCCGGCCAGCGGGTACCTTCGAAGGCATTCTCCAGGGCGGTTTCCGTAATCAGGGCGCTTTCGATGGTCAGGAGGCTATCGGAAGCGGGAACGGTAATATTATTAAGGTTGGCCCGGGCTCTTACCCCGATATTCCGGTACCAGTCAGACCTGTAAAAAGGCACACCGGAACTACCACTGTTACGTCCGTCGAAATTAAACGGATACGGTTCCCAGAGTGTATTGTGAAACAAGGTAACATCTGAAGTCGGGGCCGGGTATGCACCGGCGATACCATTGTTCAGGAATCCCCAGGAGAGCAGATGTTTACCGGCCCTGTTGGCGGCTTCTGCAAAGCGCATATGAAGATGTGTCTGGCGGAAGAGGAACCACTTGCCGTTTTTGGTCAGCAGACTGGCGGGTGCCAGGGTATTATAGTTAAGATAATTATAGAGGTACTTCATGGCCACGGGTTGTCCGCCGATGGTTGAGGTACTTAATAATTTACGGGCATCGTAAGGAATGGAACCACCTTGTGCCACCCGTTGTGTTTCACTGTCCCAGAGATTGAAAATTTCATTGGACGGTTTCACGAGGTAATCGCCACCGATGGGTGAAAACAATTTGATCAGTGAATTATCCGGTTTGAACTTACTGTCGAACGGCAGTGCCCATACCCATTCGCGGTCGAAGCCGGAAGTACCGAAAGCCTGTTCAAACATGATACGCCATTGGGTATTGGTCACAAGGGTGCTGGCATCGCCGGCACGTGAGTACGTGATATAATGGTCCACATCGCCATTACTGTCCCATCCGAGTTTATACTGGGAGTAATAGTTACCGTTGGCTACACCTTGTGTTCCTGTTTCCATTACCTGGCGGTACCATTCGGCGGCCTTGGTAAAGTTTCCTTTCCAGAGATGAAGATCACCCAGGATCACTTTTTTGTTGATATAGAATTTCTGGGTGGGGTATCCATCCACGGAAATATTCAGGTTGGTACCGGCGGGATACAATTCTTTATACGGAAGTGCTTCGGTAAAACGAATCAGGCTGTCGAGTAATACCGGGAAACTGAGGCGGGGAAAATTGGATGCATTCTTTACCGCATCAATATTGGTGAGGGAGCTGGTCACATAAGGTATTTCACCGAAGTGGATACCCAGTTGCAGAAACAGGAAGGAACGTAAGGAACCAACATCGGAATAACGTTGGTTAAACTCATCTTCGGTCATGCGTTTTTCCCTTACCATCACCTGGAAATGTTCCAATGCATCATTGCAGTTGATGATCAGTTCATAAAACGGCCGGGGACTGGCATAGGGATTACCGGCAGCCACCGTATGGGTGCTGATCTGGCGTAATGCCTCATTGGCGTTATTGGTATAATTCAGGAGATCACCCCGGAGTTCATTGAGAATGACATAGCGGTCGGCCAGTGCCATGAATTTTCCATAAATACCTACCACGGCGGCATCGGCATCATATACATTCTGGTAAGCGTTGGTTACATCCAGCTGGTCCTGGGGTTTGATATCAAACACCTTTTTACAGCCGGGTAATACGGCTACGGCCATCAGCAGGGCGAGTCCGAGGAAATTAATACGCTTCATAGTTATCTTATTAATCATGTCAGCTAAAATCTGTTTCTTTTCAATTAAAGTTCTTTAGAATCCGAGTTTAACACCTAAAGTGGCAGAACGGTAAAGCGGATCCAGTCCGGTATCGATCCCCTGTCCATACAGGCTTGGACTTGCACTGAACTCCGGATCAAAACCCATGTATTTTGTAAACGTCAGCAGGTTGGTTCCGGTAATATATACGGTTGCATTTCTAACGAATTCGCCTTTCAGGGGTAATTGGTAAGAAAGGGAAGCATGACGCAACCGGAGGTAAGAACCATCTTCGATCCAGCGGTCACTGAAACGGCTGTTCCCCAGCGGATCTCCATACGTTGCTTTCGGCATATTCGTTACCTGTCCTTCTGCTCTCCAGCGATTGAGCACACTGTTCAACTGGTTATCGGTAGTGCTGGCTGATTCGAGGCGGTAGCGTGTATAGTTAAATACTTCATGACCGCCGGCAAACGTAAAGAGTGCTTCGAGCTGAAAGCGACGGTAAGTCAGTTTGCTGGAGAAGCCACCAAAATACTCCGGCATCGGGCTGCCCAGTACACGGCGGTCATTTTCGTCAATAACTTTATCACCATTGACATCGGAGAAACGGATATCACCGGCACCGAATGACGTGTAACTGCCGTCTGCGTTTTTCACTTTCAGTCCTGCAGCTGCTGCATCAGCAGAAGTGCTGTACACCCCATTGCTGATATAGCCATAGAATAAGCCGGCAGGACGATCTCCTTGTGTAAGTAAGGTAGCGCCTGCATATTCAGTCAGGAAGCGGCCACCCGGTACATGGTTTACCATATTACGGACAGTGGCAATATTTCCACTCACATCCCATTTGAGGTTTTTCTTATTGATGAGGCGTACTCCCAGGATTGCTTCCACGCCGGTATTTTGCATAGCCCCGTTATTGGTCAGGATGGTATTGAATCCGGCCCCACCGGTAATCGTTTCATACACCAGCATGTTGCGGGTCTTGGTATGGAAAACATCAGCCGTGAAAGTCAGGCGGTCATTCCAGGCCGATACATCCACCCCGGCATTGAATTTTTCACTGGTCTCCCACTGTAAAGCGGGGTTAGGAATACCATTGCGCACGAGTCCCTGCATGCCCAGTAAATTCTGGGAAGTATAGGTCTGGCGGGTGGAGTAGTTTCCAATATCATCATTGCCGGTCATGCTCCAGGAAAGGCGGAGTTTAAACAGGTCAATTTTTGAATCGGCCATAAAGTTTTCAGAAGATAATAACCAGGCCAGGCTGGCTGAAGGAAGTACGGCGAAATGATTGCTGTTGATCAGCACCCCGTTTTTCACCTGCGTACCAAAGCGGGAAGATCCGTCAGCGGCTGCATTGAAAGCCAGGAAGAGTTTATTCTTAAATCCGTATTCCGCGTTGAAATAGGTATTCATCCAGTTCCACTCTCCGATGCCGCCGCCTACCTGGCGAAGGGCATTCAGTCCGTTTTGTACACTCACGAGATCATCGGTGGCTGAATTAAATCCGAGTGCGAAATCCTGTTCCGCATCGCTGTGCTGGTAACGTAACCCCAGGCGGGAGGTAAACTGATGATACCGGCGGATATTTTTGCTGAACTCCAGCCTTGAATCTGTATAGAAAGAGAAAAGGCGTTTTACCTGTGAACCCAGCCGGCTGTCGGCCACCGCATTGCTGAGTGTATCATCCTGTACCCCTTTACGCGGGATAAAGATGTTTTCCCTTACCTTATCGTATGTTACTCCGAAGAGGGTGCTGGCACTTAATGATTTTGAAATTTCGTAATTGAATTTAAATGAACCTAAGAACCGGTAGTACTTATTAAAGGCCTGCATATTATTGATCAGTACGGCCGGGTTACTCTTGCCCAGGATATCGGTATCAGCGAAGTTGGGCGAGGTCACTCCTTTATCATTCACTTCGCGGTCCAGCATAAAGGGAGCCTTGGTCAGTGCCAGGAATAAAGGAGCGGTCTTATCAGAAATTCCCTGATCGCGCAGGTTTTGTTCATTATAAGTAAACGACAGATTTGCAGCTCCGGTAAATCGTTTGGAGAAATTGAACGCCGCATTGAAACGGGTATTATAGCGGTTCATATCTGTAGAACGGATGGTTCCTTCCGCTTTTGCATAACCCACACTCAGGGCATAGGTGGCGATATTGTCACCCCCGGTTACCCGCAGAAAATAGTTATTGGTGAGGCTGTTGTTAAATACTTTATTCTGCCAGTTGGTATTATTATGATAACGGTAATAGTCCGGATTACCGGTTGTATCATCGTTCATAAAAGGCATTGCATTGATTTCGGAAGAAGAGAGTCCTTTGCTTTGCAGCATACCGGACAGGTATACCCGATAATCATCCGCATTCATCACCGGTAAGGAAGATGGCTGCTGGTTATAGGTGGTATAAGCACCGAAATCGATATGAGTGGCCTGTTGTTTCGCCCTGGAAGTGGTGATGAGAATAGCGCCGTTTGCCCCCCGGGTACCGTAGATGGAGGCGGCGTCTTTTAAAACTGTTACATTATCGATATCCTGCACATTGATCAGGGCAAAGGGATTGGTGTAATTATTGGCGATGATACTTTGTCCGTAATCATTTACATCATAGATCATTCCATCCACGATCACGAGCGGTTTGTTGGTGCCATAGAGTGAATTATAGCCGCGGAGAAAAAGGTTGGCGCCCACACCGGGTGTACCGGAACGGCGGGTGCTGTTCAGGCCCGCTACTTTCCCCTGCAGTAATGCATCCAGTGTTTCCATTGGCCTGGACCAATCATCACTGAGCTGAAGCCGGGTGGAGGCGGTAGTAGTGGTACGCATGGGGGCAATGGCAAGCGGACTGGTCAGGGGATCCTGGAATCCGTTGTTTCCTTCTTCGAGCAGTGACACTTCGATCTGCATTCTGCCTTTGAGGGGCACCTGTTTGGTATCGTAGCCGTCAGCGGATACAAGGATATCCTCATAATAAGTTGGCACATTCAGTTTAAATGAACCATTGGCATCGGTGATGGAGGCGGATACATTCGGGAGGCTGATCCTGGCTCCGGTAATTCCCTTACCGGTAGCCGCATCACGGATGGTGCCGGTTACCTGGGTCTTTACAACGGCCATTGTATCTTTTTTGGGCGCCTGTTGCTGAGCGGTCGTGTCCTGTATAGCAGCCAGTAATACCACTAAACCTAAGGCTTTTCTGAATCCGCTTGTTATAGTTGAATACATGTCTATGTAAATTTTCTTGAATCAATCAGTTTATAAACTTGGCACCAGTTTTATATAATCACAGACCAGCGGGTTCACCGCTGCCGTGGTGGAGTTGGCCGCCACGAGATAAAAATTGTAGATCGCCTGATACTGGGCCATGGTGAATTCACCCAGGTATACTTCATTAAAGTTGTTAGCCGGTACGGCTATATAGGGCAACGTAGTGGCCGTTGCTATGCCCGGTGCCAGCCGTTGGTTAAATGAAGCGGTCTGGAAATCATTAACCGCTACCCAATAGGCTTTATACTTTATGGAGGGGACTTCCTCCACCTGGTAGCGGATATTAAAGAGGGCTACCCCATGGTTGAAAACGTTCACATCTTTGTAATCCATTCCGGTTACCGGATTGTACCGGTCACGGAAGTAGGTATTACCCCGGCGGTCATGACTGGTTCCGTTGTAATTCTCCCCTTGGATCAGGATCGTTTTAAGTTTTGATGCCGGTTGAATATTGATCCGGTTCATGATGTATACAATACCGTTACTGGTGCGGATGGTATTGACAATGGCGCTGCGTTCTACCGGCAGTTTTGTTCCTGATTTTGACAGGATGGTATCCGGAATACTGCCCGGCTCATACAACGTGTCCACGGCAAAATCACGTAAAACATTCCAGCCGGTTACCAGTTTATTGCTATCGGCGGTGTTGGTCACATAATAAGGTGCAAAGCGGGCCTGTTCGGCATCCCAGGCTGCATCTTCCAGCATAAACAGGGTAAACTGTTTTTTCTCGTCACGCAGATCATGTACTTTATTCCAGAAAAGATTGGTGAAGATGGAATCTGTACCTGCCTGGTATACCGGATCACCTGTTACCGGATTTACCCCGATCACTACGGCGTTGGTGGCGTCGAATACATTCCGGAACAGGGAAAGCATGAATGCTTTTTGTTTGGCGGGTGACTGGCTGCCGGCCACAAAATCCCAGCAGTTATCGAGGGCGGGCAGCATTTTGTTGACCTGCTGCAGTAATCCGTTGGCTGCATACTGATCGGTAGTAGTTATCACAGCGGAACCAATCGCGGTACCTTTCATGGAAAGGTATTTTCCATTGGCCATTAAGATCCGGGTCGTACTTGTCACGTCTTTTGTGCTGTACACCTGGGTGGCAATATGATTCCCGATAAACAGTTTCAGTTTTACCGGATCATTCTTGATCGCCGCATCCAGGGTTGCCAGTTCGGCATTACCGGGTGCAAACACGGTATAGGTTCTTGACGAAGCAATCACCGCATCATACCCTGTTTGTTTGAGGTATCCGGCAAACGTGCTCAGATCGGCTTTTTCACTGATCAGCGCCATCAGGTTCTTCGTTAATGACGGATCAGTCACAGCGGTCTGGTCATCTATTGTTTTTTTACACCCGCTACCAAAGATTCCGGCTGTCATCAGCGCACAGGCGATCATCCAAATCCTGCTTTTCATGTGTCTATTATTTATTTATGCCCCAGGCATAGTCGTTTCAAAATTGTACTTCATGGGTGAACCAATTCTGTTCGCCCGTTGCTCATTAAAAGAAAATCTTAGTCCCGTCGGGTTTGAACCTTGGCAGGATCTGATTTTCATCCACAGGGATGAAATGGATCATATCCAGGTTATTATTGTTCTGGGTACCTACCAACGGTGTGATCCGGACGGTTTGTTGTTTGGTCGTGGTAAAATCAATGACACCTACCTGCCTTGCTGCCCAGAGATTGGAGGTGTTTTCAGTATACCTTTTCCAGCCAATCGCTTCCAGTTCAGCATCCGTTCCCGCTGGTCTTGTTTCTGTAAAATTCATGGTCCGCTGCATCAGGGTGCCGTTCACTTCCACCTGGCAAAGCATATTGGAACTGCTTGATTGCTTTTGTTGTCTGTAGGTGATCCATACTTTATAGCGCCCCTTGATGATCGGCGGTGTTTTCATTTCCCACCATACCGGCCTGTTGGGTAAGCCCATCGGAAGCATGTTTATATCGTTATTATAAGCATAGTTTGTAATGGAACTGGCAGAGGAATAAATGTATGACAGCGTATTGGTACCTGCCAGTGGGCCCCAACCCCAGTAATGGTCTTTGATTGGATTGTCCGCTTCTGTAGGTCTTGCAAAGTTGTAATTAGCCCTTTTATAATAGGCAGGCAATTTCATGATTTCACTGAATGAAGACACATCCCAGTAGAGTGCGGTAGGTTTGCGGTACTTCACCATATAGTGAGCCTTCGCATCATGCCAGACCCCGTTGGTGGCTGCAATATCACTCTTCGTTCTTTCCAGCCTGATTCCCGGTTCCAGCACCCCATTGAACTCATCTTCATTCACCACCACCTGCTGATCAATCAGTTTGATACTGATCACTTCCTGGGGCAACCAGGTTTCGTGAGTGGCCACCCCGATAATATCTCCAAGAAATTTCAGTCCTTCGGTTACGTGGTAAGCCACATACATATTCAGACTGTCATTGGCCAGGGCCGGGTTTCCGGTTTGTGAATACCGGGCCTTTAACTGGGCATAGGTAGCGATACCACTATCAGCCAGGGCCTGGTTACTTTCTGCAATTACCGTTTTCCAACGGTTGTTGAGGTTGGCATCCACGGTATTCAACCGGGTATAGAAACCGGTTTCCTGTAAGGCTTGTACGAAAATGGAATACTCTGATTTGGCGGCCAGTTGTTCAGCGATTGTCTTTGTTGCCGGCAACATGACTTCATCAACAATATGAATGATTCCATTACCAGTCCGGATATTGGACTCGGAAATGGTAGCCTGCCGGTTGACCACATAACTGGAGACCCCGGATTTATTGACAACGGAAGTAACCAGGAACTGTCCAAACATCGTGATGACCGGTAATTTACCATCAGTAAATGAACCTGTAAAGACGGTATCCTCCAGCAGGTGCAGGCGGACCATATCCTTCAACGTGTTCAGATCGGCTGCTTCCACCGTCGTCACATTCAGCTTGGCCAGGTATTTTGTCACCGCACTGTTGGTGGGTGCAAAACAGGTATAGGCGCCGTAAGCATTCAGGAATGCGGAGGTTTCCGTTCTGTCCAGGATCTGCCTGAACAGCGAAAATGAATCCGCCCGTTTATCCAGGTAACCGACAATGTTTACATCGTTCGTGGTGGACTCCACGATCTCCGTCTTTTTGCACGACTGCAGTGCAAACAGGGCGGCCATAAACATCAGCAGGCCCGATAATATGAATACGTTTCTTTTCATACTTCTGGTTGTTATTATTTATAAAAAGGATTTTGTACTAAGAGTTTATTGGTCTGTAATTCGTAGAGATAAATGGGCATATAGTGACAGTTGCGGTCCTGCATTTTTGCCTGGGCGGATTGCTGCAGGTTGGATGGCACACTGATGGCCACCATATTCAGCAGGATACTCAGGCGTTGGTAATTATTGCGTTTGGCATTCCGCAGTACATCAAACCAGCGCTTACCCTCAAAACATAATTCGCGGGAACGTTCCAGCAGGATAAAATCCTGGATCAGGTTCTTATCGCCGGGAGCAGGTGCCAGGTCGGTATCCAACAAGGCATTGGCCCTGCTGCGTATCGTATAAACCAGGTCCAGGGCTGCCTGTCCCTGCCCGATCTCATTGAGGGCTTCTGCTTTCAGTAACAGGATATCCGCATAGCGGTAAAAAAACCAGTGCGCATAGCTCTGATCGGCCGTACGCTGTGTGGTGGTGGTGGCCCCGATATATTTCCAGACCGTACTGGTTGCGGCTCTTACAGAACCGCCGTCTGCACGAATATCATAGTTCTGGTCATTGGTGAAATCAACGGTGAATACCCGGTCCATGATATCAGCGGCAGCAGTCCAGCGACGGTTACTCAGAGAAGCGGAGAACAAGGTAAAATAGGGATTCAGGCGTTGGGGATCAAACTGCAATTCAAAAATCCCTTCGTTAGAATTACCGGTGTAATACAGGGTGTTGAACCAGTTTTCATTATACTCATACAAGGGAGGGTTAATGTTGGCGCCGCGGATCAGGCCAAATTTCTGTGAGTTGATGATTTTATCACAGGCGGCAATACACTCAGTGTATTTATCCATCCAGAGGTATACATCAGCCAGGATGGCGTTGATAGTATATACAGTGACACGGCCTTTATCGGATGCCACATCGCCAAACGTCAGTACAGCTTTTGCTTCCGCTTCAGTCAGGTCCTTTACGATCTGTGCCAGTACTTCTTCCTTGGTTGATTTGGCAATCGGTTGAATATTCTCATCACTGAGCGTGGCATCCAGTTTCAGGGGAACATCTCCAAAAGTCCGTACCAGGTAGAAATACATCAGGGCGCGGATGGTCTTGGCCTCACTGAGGTAATTATCCAGTTGTGCCTGGGTGAAGGTATTATCATTGGCCAGTACTTCCGGTGCTTTTTCAATAACGGTATTACAGAAATTGATGGTCCGGTAAAAAGGCCGCCAGTTGGCATTCACGTTGGCCGCCTGGATATTCACATTAACCAGGGCGATATCATCACTGCTGGTGAACGTGGCATTGGCAATATTATCAGCCCTTGATTCGCCCCATACAAAAAGCAATTCAGCGAGTGAAGGAATATAATCCGTGCGCCCGTAGATGCCGGTTGAGGACTCCATCATTGAGGAATAGATGCCAATAACAGAAGCCTGCACCTGTTCCTTGGTTTTCCAGAATTCTTCTTTAATGATCCCATCCTGGGGCTTGAGGTCCAGCCATTTTTTACAACCCACTGAAGGGAGCAGCAGGAGCAGCAGGATCGCGTATAAAATCGTTTTTTTCATGTCTTGAATGTTTTATATTAAAAACCTGCCACGAGGCCGAGGGTGATTGTTTTTGCCGGAGGCGTCATCGAGTAATCGTAAGACACCCTGAACGGATCAGATCCGCGGAAAGAAACTTCCGGATCCTGTCCCAGGTACTTGGTAAAGGTCAGCAGATTCTCCGCCGTGATATAGGCACTGAGTGTTTTCATTTTCAGTTTGGACAACACTTTTTTATCAAATGTGTACCGGGCGGTGATGGTCCGGAACCGGATATAGGAAGCGTCTTCCACATAGCGGTCACTGCCCAGCCAGTTAAAGCCGCCACTGATCAATGCTCTTGGAATATCGGTTACATCGCCATCTTTTCTCCAGCGGCGAAGTACAGCTGTACTCTGGTTGTCGAAATAGTACATATTAGTGCTATTCATTTTGGTACCATTCACCACATCATATCCCCAGCGGAAGCTGAAGAACGTGGAAATTTTCAGGTTCTTCATGGTCAGTGAAGGACCGAAGCCACCGGACAATTTCGGGTTACTGTTACCGAGGTACACCACATCCTTATAATCGATATTACCGTCATGGTTGATATCTTCATACATGGCATCACCTGGCTGGAATACATAATCCACAGACGGATAGCTGAAACGCATGTAGATGATCTGACCGTTGGGACCGATGATCGGTTTGCCATCAGCGCCACGGGCAATGGTGGCATCCTTGTCTTTATATACGCCGGCATATTTAAACCCGTAGAAAGAGCCAAAGGGATTATTCACCTGGAGTAAACGCAGGTATTCGCCGTTTTTGGTTACGTCTCCTTTAGAGTTGGGATAATACTCAGAAATTTCACGGATGATATTTTCGTTACCGGAAATATTGAAATCAAAGCCAATGGTGGTGGTCTTAGTTTTGTAAGGCTGTGTCCATACGGCCACTTCCCATCCCTGGTTATCCATTGTACCCACGTTCTGGAAGATGGTATTGTACCCGGTATAAGAAGCGATCTGTAAACCGTCGAAGAACAGATCCTTGGTCCGGTTACGGTATATCTCCGCATCGATGCGGAAACGGCCCTTGAACATACTCAGGTTGGCACCGATATTCAGTCCGTGCAGTTTTTCCCAACGCAGGTTCTTTAATTCCATGCGGGAGGGATATACACCAGCCTGACCGAGGTACGAGTAATTGAAGGTTGTATAGGTATTAAAGAACAGGTAATCCCTGTTGGGTACCTGACCGGAAATACCATAACTGGCCCGGAAACTCAGGTCATCGATCTTTTTGGCATTCTTCAGGAATTTCTCTTCCGAGATCCTCCAGCGGAAGGATAAGGAGGGGAATATTCCATACCGGTAATTCGGACCGAAACGGGAGTTCCCATCCCCGCGTACCATTGCATTGAACAGGTATTTATCTTTAAAACTATACTGGGCACTCAGGATACCACCGATTGAACGGGTCTGATTGGTACCGGAAACGGCCCGCAGTTCTGAATTCTGCGTCCGGGAAGGAATAGAAGGATCAATCAGTAAGGAAGAAGCGGTATTCGATGTCATTATTTCCTGGTAAACCGCTTTATAATCATTGGTCAACACTTTCATGAAAGCTACAAGGCTATGCTTTTCACTTTTAAAATTCGGTGTATACAACAGGGTGGATTGGGTCGATACGTTGAAAGCATCAATATCGCCATCGTAGGCACGGTTCACCACGGTCTCTGTATTGGGTCTTCCAGTGGCGATCTGCGGCAGGAAGCTTTTGTTTTTTGTATTGTTGATATCAAACTGGATATCAAATGTGGCTTTCAGCACATTTCTGATGATAAAATAATCAACGAGGAAACGGGGAACGATCCGTTCTCCGAGTACATTGTATTTGGCTTTTGCCGCCATGGCTACCGGATTATAAATACGGGTGTAAGCGCCTTGTACGTTGGCTGCCGGTGAAAAATAATTCGTAGTCAGGTTGCCCAGTTCATCATATTCAAACACACTCATATTGGGCATTTTGATATAGGCCATTCCGCGAATGGAGGATTCCCCACTGGCAGAACTACCACCCAGGTAATTCCGGTCCTGATCGGTATGTGTGAAGGAGACACTGGTAAAGAATTTGATTTTTTCTGATACGTTGAAATCCAGGTTGATCCTAGTATTCAACCGCTGTAATGAAGTTCCCAATGTGATACCCGTCTGATCAAAAAGTCCGATAGAAGCAAAGTACTTGGCTTTCTCACCACCACCGGTCAGGCTCACGGTATGATCCTGCAGGTTACCGGTACGGGACACGGCGTCTACCCAGTTCGTATTGTTGCTGTAATTATTATACCAGTATGGATCGTTGGGATCGTAGTTAAACTCACGTACCTGTGTAGTATTGAGCGGTGTACCGGTGCGGTTCATCACTGCTTCAGGAATCAGGGTGGAATACTGGTCACCATTCAGTAAAGGAATCGCATCGGGTACGAGGGATACAGAGCCTTTGAACGTATAGTTAATGGAAGGTTTACCGATCACCCCACGTTTGGTGGTAATGATGAGTACGCCATTGGCACCACGGGAACCCCAGATACCGGTGGCGGCTGCATCCTTCAGTACCGTGATATCTTTGATATCGGCCGGAGAGATGTTCAGTAACTGGGCATAACCTTGTTCATCGGCTGTACCGAAGTTGAAGTCGCTTGGAATTTCAGTTTCCAGCGGCATTCCATCCAGTACGATCAGTGGAATACCGGTGGTGTTGATGGAAGACACCCCGCGGATCCGGATATTCATAGCAGCACCGGGGTCGCCGCTGCTGGCCGTGATATCCACACCACTCAACCGTCCCTGCAGGGCCTGATCGATACTGGCAGATTGCATTTCCTCCAGGTCTTTGGCACTGATTTTAGCAACGGCCGTGGTCAGGTTCTTTTCCTGGATATTGATCATCCCGTTGGAGGAAGTGGGCCGTGACATGATCACGACTTCGCCCAGGTCGGTCTGCGAGTCTTCCATCAAGATGGCAAACTCTGTTTTAGTACCAACAGGAATGGTTTGTGTTTTATAACCGATAAAGGAAAAAGAGAGTTTATATTTTGTATTTACATTTTTCAATACAAAATTTCCCTCGATATCGGTGGAGGTACCACTGACAATCCGGTTATCCGCATCCATCACGGAAACAGATACCCCCTGCAAGGGGTTTCCCTTTTTATCTGCGATCTTACCCCTGATTACCACCTGTGCCGACACGGTCAGTCCGATGACCAGCAGAAGCATTGTAGCCGCAGATTTCATGAATATATTCTTCCACATACAGAATGAGTTTGGATGGATGATTAATTTTTCCGTAAATAGTTATCGATCAGGTGAATGGTAGCCCGGTTGCTCAGGTTGTTACTGCTGGAGAAAATAACATTCGCTGTCCGGTTCATCATATCACTGACTATTAAATTATTGACCGTGTTATTATTAACAAAGATGGTGGACGGGTCACCGTTCGGGAATTTATAGAGTGTTTCTATACTTCCGCTTTCCTGGCCATCCGTTGCTATATTCCGTTTATTCAGGATATGGTAGTACAGGAAATTGATCACTTTGTCTTTATCTGCCAGCGAAGATGGATTGAAAGTGGGCACCATATTCGGCGCAGTACCAGTACCCGGCAGCTGACCTGCATTTACAGCAGCCACTATAGCCGCATTATTCGGAATAAAGAAAGTATAGAATGAACCGGAGGCCACCCCGACAATTTCCTTGGTGGTGTTATTCCAGATCGCTGAACTTCTCAGGTATTGGAAGAAATTATAAAACTGTGAGGTGGCGGCCGAAGTTCCCCCAAGTGTTTCGAGGTGATTACCGGGCAGTTTTTCACTAAACTGAAGAATTTTATCCAGGTAATAAACCGTTCCGTTTTTTGCTGTTTTGGTATTGGTCACGTTGGCCACTGTTGCCGCATCCCCGTTACCTGCCGCCATCACGGTGTTATTGGAATATTTAATGAACTCGCCGGAATAGGTCAGTCCCACACCGGGATTTACCAGGCTGGTGATATTCCGGCCGGGAATCACGTGCATGTTCAGAATACGTTGCAGCCGAACCAGGGCCGATGAACCGGTCAGCTGGGTGCCGCCTCCCGGAGGAATATAGCGCCATTGTTCGTTTACATTATTACTTACGGTCGGGTCAGCAAAATAACCGGCTGCATTGAAGGCCGCGTTACTGATCAGGAAGAGCGTATAGTTCTGGCTGATATTGGATATCTGGAATTTGAGGTCCAGGTTCAGCAGACTTGTCATAATGGAATAATTCGGATCCAGGTACGCTTTACCGTACACACTGCTGAATACATTGGCCTCCTGTACTTTGTTCGTACCATAGAAAATACCATTGCTGAGTACTTTTTTGTCCACTACATTGGTAGCCGGATTAAAGCGGGCTTCTTCACCTACAGAATTAAAGGTAGAAGCAAATTTGGATGGCCATACGGCGGTACGCCACATGTGGGCATTGACAAAATCATAAATCACACTGATCGGCATGGCATCGAGGCTGGTATAATGTTCGAGCAATACCGAATTCACATAAGCGGTAAGCGCGGCATTATCCGGAACGAACATGGTGTAGCTGTCCGATTGACCGTCATTATCCTGCAGCTTGAGGAAGTTCTCATTATTGGGGGAGAAAGCCAGACTGGCGTTATATACTTTAGTGAACACATCAACGGCGTTGCCGGTAACGGTTTTATAATTGTCCGTCACTGTTGCATTGATCACATATTGCACCAGGAACTTATCCAGTATTTTCTTGAATTCGCTGTAATTGGGATTACTGCCGATATACTGATCCAGGCTGGGCAATGACGTGATCACGCGGTCCACCACATGAATCACCCCGTTCTCTGCCGGAATATCTTTCAACACCACTTTGGCATCGGCCACATTAAAACCGGTGTACGTAGAGGCGGGATAGAAATAATTATAATCCGTAGCAGTAAGTGATTTACCGGTCATGAAACCCGTTTCAAAAATGGGTACGTATTTATTGTTATTGTCCGCATCCACATAATAA
Organism: Bacteroidota bacterium; assembly: GCA_029561255.1. Lineage (GTDB taxonomy): Bacteria > Bacteroidota > Bacteroidia > Chitinophagales > Chitinophagaceae > JJ008. The sequence goes on from JAKQJH010000359.1 coordinate 19,005, forward strand.
AGGGTTCCGTTATTGTTCCGGTTTGAAGCAATGGCTTTTATATTACTTCCGGCCGTGTTTACGCCGTCATATACCCCGGTATAGCTGGCCGTACGGCGTTTGAAAGCCCCGTTTTCCACCCACCCGTTATTACTCTGAAAATCAGATATACGTTCCTGTTTGAACGCATTATACACGAGTGAATAGGTCACAATTTTCCGGCAGTCGTTGGAATCCAGGTCACTGATACCACTCAGGCCATTGGCCGTGAAATAGACCTGGAAGGCGGAATCGTGCGGAACGAAAGCCGTCCAGTATCCAGCCCCGGCGAGGGTTTGCTTATACCCCGCTTTATCCACTGCGGCGAGAAAGGTTTTAAAGTTTCCTTTATCTTCCAGCACTTTGTAAATGCCCGGCTCCAGTGTCTCGGGTCTTCCATAATAATCGTCCAATGCTTTCTTACGGCATTGCACCAGGGTAAGTGCGGAGATTACCACTAACAATAAACTGAGTTTACGCCTGTACATACGGTATCATTTTATAATCACCAGAATAAAAAAAACCGGGTAAGGCAGGAGCCTTCCCGGTCAATGCAGAAATATATTGAGCGCACATAAATGCAGCTTGGTTCTGAAATAACATGTTGTTCATATAAGCAATTAGCAATCATCTGGCTTAAAACCCTGTTTTCCCGGCCAGATACAGTCGAAAAACTGTACTAAATAACTGATTGATTGAGAAGAAACCATCCTGATGCATCCTGCGAAACAGACTTAAGAGAGGATGGAAATGTGAACTGCCTTTAAAGTTTGACAGATCTACCTGATAAAAAAAGGAGCAATAAGCGCATTTGAAATTGATTATTACTGTTTTATGTAACGTTATAGGGGTACTTTCTACCTAAAAATTCAGAAAAAAGCAAGTCAAAGGAACTCGTATTTTTTTACGCAATCGTTCCCGGAACACCGGTATCAGCTTTTAGTATCTTTCTTTAGATGAATCTGCCTTCTCAACGGGTGTCAGTCCATATAAAAAACCTCTCTTAATGGCACGGAAACAGGGGAATTGTCATCATTACTCTCCATAATATCCTTCATATAGGCCCACCATTTTTTCATAATGGCCTGGGCAGGTAATACTTCCATATTTGCCGGATCCTCCACTTTCAACACCCCAAACAGAAAACCGGTTTCTTCTTCCAGGAAGATCGAATAGTCGCTGATCCCGTTATCTTTCAGCAGTTGCGATAACTCAGGCCAGATTTCATCATGCCGCTTGCGATACTCCGCTTCCTGTCCCTTGAATAATTTCATTTTGAAAGCCAATCGTTGCATATTTTTTATTTATAGATTTAAAGTATCTGAACCTTCCCTGTCCACTGTCACGTACTGTCTGTTTTTTTTAAAGGAATGAATTTACCAAATCTCCGGTTTTTGAATGAATTTTACGACACACTGAATTAAAAGCATAACGATTGTATATGAAAAGAATCCTCTTGCTCACCGGTTTTTTGTCGCTGATGCTCTCATCTTTCAGCCAGTCTTTACCCAAGCGTAAAAAGATCCTGAAGACGATGCAGCTGACCAATCAGTATTTCATGAACAAATGGCCTGATGCCGGTAAATCCATTTTTACCAATATCGAACGCCCCAGTAATATCTGGACCCGGGCGGTCTATTACGAAGGATTGATGTCGCTTTATGGTATTGACAAAAAGAAAACCTATTATGACTATATGCTCCAGTGGGGCGAAAAACACAAATGGGGACTGCGCGGTGGTATCAAAACCCGTAATGCGGATAATCAATGTTGTGGTCAGACTTATATAGATATGTATATCCTCGATGGACAGCAACGTCCTGAACGGGTGAAAGATATCAAAGCCTGCATTGACACCATGCTCTCCACCCCCAAGGTGGATGACTGGAACTGGATCGATGCCTTGCAGATGGGTATGCCGGTATTTGTCAAACTGGGCAATCTCTATAATGACACCCGCTATTTTGACCGGATGTACGAGATGTATGCTTTTACCAAATACAAACATGGTGGCAAGGGTTTGTACAATGCCGCTGAAAAACTCTGGTGGAGAGATAAAGACTTTGTACCGCCATATAAAGAACCCAATGGCGATGATTGTTACTGGAGCCGCGGTAATGGCTGGGTAGTGGCCGCCCTGGTGAAAACCCTGGAGGCTTTACCCAAGTCCGATTCGCATTACAATGAATACCTGCAGGATTATAAAGACATGTGTGCCGCCCTCCTGCCCCTGCAACGTACGGATGGTTACTGGAATGTAAGTCTGAACGACCCAGCACATTTTGGTGGTAAAGAAGTATCCGGTACTTCCCTTTTTATCTATGGTTTTGCCTGGGGCATCAATCACGGTTTACTGGATAAAAAAACCTATAAGCCCGCGATAGTGAAAGCCTGGAAAGCGATGGCGAAAGAAGCGGTACATCCCGATGGTAAACTCGGCTTTGTGCAGGGCACCGGCAAAGAACCCAAGGATGGTCAACCAGTGGGCTATGACAAGACCCCCGACTTTGAAGACTACGGACTCGGTTGTTTCCTGCTGGCCGGGACGGAAATTTATAAAATGAAGTAAGGCATGAAAAACATACTTCTTTGTTTATTGCTCCTTACGTTACAACAAGCCGTTGTACTGGCCCAGGCCAAAAGACCCAATATTATTTTCATCTTTGCCGATGACCTGGGTTATGGGGAGATTGGTTGTTACGGACAACAAAAGATCGAAACCCCTCAGATTGATAAAATGGCAACAGCGGGTATCCGCTTTACCCGTTTCTATTCCGGTTCTACTGTCTGTGCACCGGCCCGCACTTCCCTGCTCACTGGTATGCATACGGGACATACGCTGATCCGGGGCAATCTTCCTTTTGCACCGGAAGGACAAATTCCATTACCTGAAAATGCAAAAACCTTTGCAAACTACCTGCAGGAAAACGGGTATGCTACTGCGGCTTTTGGGAAATGGGGACTGGGTTTTAACCAGAACAGCGGCGATCCCAACAAACATGGCTTCGATCGTTTTTACGGATACAATTGCCAGAGCCTGGCGCATGATTATTACCCGCCTTATCTCTGGGATAATCATCAGAAAGTGGAATTACCCAATAACGGGGCTGATTCCATTTACTCTGCCGCACTGATTCACCAGCAGGCCATTAATTATATCAAGGCAGCAGGAACACAACCCTTCTTCATGTACCTGCCTTATACCTTACCACATGGTGATGTGATCGGTCCGCATGATGAATGGTATAAACATTATGCCCAAAAGTTTAATGAAGCACCGCTGACCGGAAATAAGCTGAAGACCCGTGCCCATAATGCAGTACCCGAGCCCCTGCCCCATGCACAGTTTGCGGCCATGATCTCAAGACTGGATCAGTATGTAGGCGAAATCATAAAGGCTATTGCCGATAAAGGACTGGCCGAAAACACCCTGATCATTTTTACCAGTGATAACGGTCCTCATCGGGAGAACGGCGGCGATCCGGATTTCTTCAATAGCAGTGGCGCATTCCGAGGCATCAAACGTGATCTGTATGAAGGCGGGATCCGCGTGCCTTATGTGGCCTACTGGCCCGGCAAAATCAAACCGGCTGTAAATGAAGATCCCGCTGCTTTATGGGATATGTATCCGACCATACTTGAACTGGCGGGCGTAAAGAAGAAAGTCAAAACAGATGGTCTGTCATTGGTTCCTGTTTTCTTTCAAAAAGGCAAACGAAAAACACATGAATACTTTTATTGGGAGTTTCATGAGAATGATGGTCGGCAGGCGATCAGCTGGAAGAACTGGAAAGCGATCCGGTTGAATGTTTCTACGGACAGTCCATCCCCTGTAGAACTCTATGATTTATCCAAAGACCCGGATGAGAAGCATAATCTGGCGGATCAATACCCTTCCATTGTAAATAAACTTTCCGGCTGGATGATGAAGGCGCATCAGTATAATCCGAAGTGGCCGCTACTCTTTACTGAGAAGTCTTTGTCACATTAGTTTTTTGCATACCGAGGTTAGTCAGTTCAACCGCATCGAACTTAAAAGGCATTGCGGAAATCAGTTCAGCCTTTGTAAATGAACCCGAAGGAAAGTACAAGGCCGTCATAGCCGTAAGACCCTTATCGGCGAATACTTCAACGGAGGACTGATCCACTACCACAGAAAGCTTAATAGTATCGGTTAAACTGATACGTGGCGCCACAGTCCTTAATGGGAAGTCGGCATGAAAGGCTGTATTGCCCGACTTGCTGCGGTCGATATAATATTGATTCAATGTATCGTCATAACCGATCAGCAGTTCTTCCCCGGCTTCATTTGAAAAGCGTAAAGAGAAAGCATGTTTAGTCGCCGAGAGATTGATCTGGCAAGGAATGCCGGATTTGTTTGACATGCGAAAAACATCATACGGGCTTTTTCCCATGCCTTTTGAAATAACCGTACCACTTAACATAGGAAGGAGTGATTTTACGGGCCAGGAAGCAATACGTAATTCATTTCCGGCTTTTTCCAACCGTAGTTCACGCGGCAGGGTCATCGCACTCCGCCAGGTAGTAGTGGGCACCACCTGCGCATAAGACCAGTTACTCATCCACCCCATAAAGAAGGTTTTGTCACGGGTATTACTCCAGGTCACCCCGGCATAATTATCCGGCCCGTAATCGATCCATTTTGTTTCGGTGCTGTATGGATGAAAAACCTTCCCGTCAAAATCGCCCAGGAAGTATTGAGTGGCCGAGCCTTTATTCGGACCACCCGGGTTCAGACTGACCAGTAATACCCAGATTTCTTTCCCATCGTGTTTCATCGGAAAAAGATCCGGACATTCCCATACGCCACCATGTGCGCCGGCTTTCTCCCCAAACTCACTTTCTTTGGTCCAGATTTTTAAATCCGGAGAAGAATAGAAATGAATCCGGTCGGCCACGGCCAGCGTCATGATCCATTTATTGGCGGCTGTATTCCAGGAAACTTTGGGATCACGGAAATCAACCAATCCCGGACTACGCTGTACCGGATTGTTTTTATACTTGATCCAGGTCTTGCCTTCATCCAGACTATACGCGATGCTTTGGTTTTGAAAACTTTTACTCCCCTTCTTCATCGCGGCTTCATCGTGTTGAGTAAAGATGGC
>JAKQJH010000243.1 GCA_029561255.1 Bacteroidota bacterium
TGTTTATTTCAAAAGCCGTTTTTCCAGCTGCTAGTTCTACAACCAACTTAAAATTTGACCCATGAGTGAGACCGTTTTCATCAACTTCCGTGGTGGTATTATTGCCCCCGACACTCTTTATAATATAATGGTGGCTATCCAGCGGATCCGGTTGCCTTTTGTACGATTTGGCCTCCGCCAGCAGTTAATTGTAGAACTGGAGACCTATCATCTCGAAGATTTCTCTACCTCACTGACCGACCTGGGCATTTCCTTTACTACCAATGTGAATGAACAGCCGAATATTATCAGTTCCTATCCGGCAGATGAGGTCTTTATCCAGGATACCTGGCTTACAGAGACCATCTATAAGGATCTGCTGGATGCGATCGATTATAACCCGAAGATCAAAGTGAATATCTGCGACAATAACCAGAGTATCACGCCCATGCTCACGGGTAATATTAACTGGATCGCTGCCGCCGGTAGTCCTCATTACTGGCATCTCTTTATCCGGTTTCCCCGTACCAATGTGGTATATGAATGGGACCAACTGACCGCCACGAAGGATCTGCCCAAACTGACCCGGCTCCTGGATGAACTGATCGTCTCCCGGGAAGCGGATTTTATCGACAATCCTGCTGCAGATGGTGACAAGCTTTTCAGCCTGCTGAAAAATGAGGGACTGGATCTCAAACCAGCACCCGTTAAAGCCTATCTGCCGCCTTTCAATCTTCCTTATTACGAAGGACTGAACCGGTATGGCGATAAATACTGGCTGGGGATCTACCGCCGGGATGAATATTTCAGTGTGGCCTTCCTCAAAAAACTCAGCGAGTTCTGTGTGGAAACCGGGATTACCCAGCTCTGTTGTACTGCCTGGAAATCCATCCTCATTAAGGGGATCAAAGAAGAGGATAAGCAGGGTTGGAACCTGCTGCTGGAGGAGTTCATGATCAATATGCGTCATGCCGCGAATGAACTGAACTTCCAGGTGGAGGATAATTCCGTGGAAGCCCGCGAACTGAAATCCTACCTAGTTAAGAACCTGGGTATTGAAGATACCCGCTCCTTTGGATTGTGTATCGGGATCAAGACCAGACGGAAGAGTGAGATCTTCAGCAGCATCCTGGTGCGGCGACGATATGTGATCGATCTGCCCTTCCTGAAACTGTTTAAAGTCTACGACATACTCTGCGCCCAGGATTATAATCCCAACGAACGGACTGCCGAGATCTACAGCAGCTATAACCCGAAGTTTGTATTGGCCGAGCAGGTACGGCGGAGTATCCTCAAATATTACCGTGACCGCAAAGAGGCGAAGGAGAGGCCGGTGGAAGCGGATGTGGCGCAAATGAATTAGGGTGGTTTTGCCTGCGGCAAAAGGGTTGGCCATGGATTGATTTGCCTGCGGCAAAAAAGGGTAGCCACGAAAGGTCACGAAAGGGCACGAAAAATACAGAAAGGCAGGCCACGGATAGCGCGGATATGCACGGATTGATTTGCCTGCGGCAAAAAATGGATTGGCCACTAAAATACACGCCTGTCCCGCCAAATGCGGGGAAAGGGCACGAAAAATACAGAAAGGCAGGCCACGGATAGCGCGGATAAACACGGATTGATTTGCCTTCGGCAAATGGGTTCGCTACGAATGTCCACGAAATATTCCTCAGAAGGGGCTGTTGACTACTAACTACTAACTACCAACTCCCGACTAACTTACAAGGCTTCCTCCGTATCTCCGCACATCAAAAATTCTTTTGCATAAAAGGCTGACTGCGCACAGGTAGAGGAACAATTGCTTTTCCATTGAATAAAATAGCGGCCATCACTGAATTCCTTCACACTGCTGGCACCAGGGGCCAGATCAAAGGACAAGACGGCGTCCAATGGTACAAACTGGGCATTGAAGGTCTTAGCCACTTCCACACGCTGGGAGACGGAAGTCGTGTTTTTAAAAGTAACACGGGTGGTTTCGTTGGTTTCGCAGGCGAGACCATCGTCGCCGGATTTAGTACAACTTACAGTAAGGAATGACAGCGTAAATGTCAGCAGGATAGACAGGAGTGATTTCATTGGTTCTGTTTTAAGCATGATTACAATTTTAACCGGTTGAATGAACCGGTACCAGCTATACATCGGACGACGCAGAAAAGGTCATCAGCTGGCTTTATACAATGCTTTTAAACAGCTATCTGTCAACTGGTCTGATTGGATTTAACGGAAAACCTGTCAGTAATCGGTTTGCCCTCATGCCACCGGCCAGGGTCTGGTATCTGTTTATTTTACTGCCAGGCCGGCCTAAGTAACTATACTTGTATTCAAAGAAGGAAGAACGAAACATTATAAATCCTGCCATTTGCAGGGTAGTATTGCATCCCCTTTGCCTTACCGGCAAAGTCCTGGCAAAGATTCATTCTGCGAAATACCAATTTAATAATCCCTCCTTTTCATGAACGGCCGATCAGCAGATGAAAACATGTCAATATACCATTGCGGGAATTGTTTTATTACTGGGACTCAATTTTCAGTCACAGGCCCAAAAAGTAACTAAAGTAAAAAGCGACTGGCACCTGGGTTTCAACAGTGGCTTCTATGTATACCAGGGTGACCTGACCCCGTCTGTGGCCGGTTCCTGGAAAACAGTGAAACCAGGGGTGGCATTTAGCCTGTCAAAAACATTAAATCAACATTTATCACTTCAATATGCCTTATCCCTGGCTACCCTTGAAGGAGATGATATGAAATACAAGTCCAGTCAGTACTACCGTGGGCTGCGCCGTTTTTATTTCCGCAGTACGATTGCGGAATTAACTGTCTCCCATCAGTTTTATTTCCGCCATCAGTTTAACCGTGAACTTCGTTTTCAGCCTTATTTATCGGCAGGAGCGGGGGTAGGTTTTTTACTCAATAGTCAGCGCAACAGCAGTCAGACGGTCTTTAGTTATTTTGCGGCCGATAACCTGCAAAATAAAGTTGCGGAGGATTCCACTTATGGGATGCCATCAATAATCCTGGCTGTACCTGTTGGACTGGGTTTTAATTACCGGCTGAATGAACGCTTACTATTTAATCTGGAAGGACTCTATCGTTTTACTTCTTCCGATTACCTGGATGGGTTCAGTCGTGCAGGTAACAATAAAAAGAATGATTATTATTACGGGCTTTCTGTCGGGATACGCGTTTTACTTGGAAAAAAATCAGGTGGCAAGCATGCAGCACCGGTGCTCGTTCCTGTACCCCAACCGGCACCTTTGTTAAAGCTAAAAAATGAGGAAGCGCCTGTTTTCCCGGATAAGGACCTGGATGGCATTGCCGACAGTATTGACCGGTGTCCGCAGGAGAAGGGCACGATGGAGTTTTATGGATGTCCGGCCATTCCGGCCCGACAGTCTGTAAATGCGCCTGCCGCAGTTACCACAACAGCTCCTGTATTCCCCGGCTTTACCATTTATTTTGCCTATGACAGGTCCAGTCTGGATGGGGCCGGTTTTGCCAATCTGAACGAAGTGATCCGGTTACTCAAAGCTGATCCTGCTTTGATTGTAGTGTTGAAGGGGCATACAGATATGAAGGGAAGCCTCGAGTCTAATTATAAATTGTCACTCAGTCGCTCAAAGGTCTGTGCGGACTATCTGGCCTCTTACGGGATTGACCGGAACCGGATTAAACTGGAGGCTTACAGCAAACTGCAGCCTGCTGCAGATCCCGCCGAAGAAAGATTACAGTGGAAGAACCGGAGGGTAGAAGTGGTGCTGGTGAATTGATCCGGCAACATACGGAACTATACTTCTATAATTGACTTACCGTATCTCCTGTCTGAACTTCGGACAGGAGATTTTTGTTTTCCGTCCCTGCCCGTTCTTTCTTCTTTTCTCCCGTTTAATCAACAGATCCGCCGAATACTAAAAACGCCTAAGTTTAACATGGAATATTCCGTTATTAGACCACTTACAGTAAAACATGTCCCGGGCGCTTTTTATATGGTTGATTTTTTTATTTTCAATCCCCTTGCTGGGTCAGGATCCTGCCAATAACCGGTTTGTGAATTTCGGCAGCAAGGACGGATTGCCGGAGAAATATATTTACAGCATCACCCAGGATAAAAAGGGGTATATCTGGACCGGTACCGGCACCGGTTTATTCCGTTATGATGGCATTAGTTTTAAACCTTTCCGGAGTCCGCTTGATAAAACCGGTGCTAATATTTCCAATATCCTGCAGGCTGTGTATACAGATCCACGCGGATATCTCTGGCTGGGAAGTCTCAACGACCTGCAATGTTATGATCCGGCAACCAATCATTTCTGGCGGCCGGCACAGCAGGATACCCTGATCCGTAAACTGGGCAGTTATTATATCAACCGGTTTACACCTTCTGCAGACGGGGGACTTTTTATCCAGACGGCCAACCGTTTTTTTTACCGGTTTAATCCCCGGGATTCTAGTATCCGTGATTATTCTTCATTATTTCCGGTTACAGCATCCCGTTATACTTTAAAAGTTATTGAATATAAAGGAACTGTATTCGCCGTACATGCCGAAGGAATCTACCGCTTCACGCAATCCGGGCAGGAAGCCGTTTTTTACCCTTTCCCTTATAAGGGAGATGAAATCACCAATGCCGCCATTGCTTCAGAAGGGATACTGCTGACCAGCTATACACATGGATTGCTTGTATTCCTGCCCGACAACGGACAGTACAAAGAATCACGGTATAATAATCCGAAGCTTAGACTCAATAATCTGTTTACCGTATTGGAGCAGAATAATGAACTATGGCTGGGCTCTTACCCGCTCTTCCGGATGAAAGAGGGCCGGCTGACAGCCTGGGAAAACCAGCGGCTGAACGAACATGAAATCATGGCCAATAAGATCGGGGATCTCTTTTTTGACCAGGAAGGGAATCTCTGGATCGGGAGCCACAACGGAATCAGTATGATGTCCTGGCAAAACCAGCAGATTGAAACAGTTCAGTTTAAGGATCCCGTTACCGGTACCCAGGTGGAACCTACTGGTGTTTTCAACCTGCCAGGCTCCAATGACCTGCTGGTTCCCAATACTTCATCAACCGGATTGATTTATTATTCCTCAAGGGATAAAAAGATCAGTGTGATTCCTAATCCATTGGTGAAAGAGAAAGGGAGCAGCCGGATCATTGGATTGATTCTACTGAACGACGGTTCCGTTATTGCTTCTGATGATCAGCATTTATTCAGGTTTGACCCGTTGAACCGGAAACTGATCCCTTTTGAACTAAAGGATCAGGACGGCAAGCCGGTGATTAATGTGGGCCGTAACCTGATTGACCGGAGGGGGCATGTCTATATCAGCTCACATAATAACGGGTTTTATATCTGGAAACCGGCAGAGAACCGGGTGTTCCATTATAATAAAACAGTGGTGGATCCGCTGGCCGATCTGGAAAAAGATAATCAGCTCTATCCCTGTCTTGCTGATAGCCGGGACCATATATGGTTCACGTCTTCCAATGGTGTATACGAATACCTGCCGGGGCAGCAGAAATGGAATCACTATAATGCGGAAGGTATGGATGATCTTCCTGCTATGACTCAGACCACCTATATCGCCGAGGACCGTCAGGGACATATCTGGGTGACCACTCAAAACAACGGGTTGTACGAAATCTATACTGAACGTGGAAAAAAGCAGATCCGGAATTTCGGCAAGAATTCAGGGATCGGACTCAGCACGGATTATTGTATCAAGCTAAAAGCGGATAAACAGCAGCCGTACTTATGGCTGACCACTATAAATGGATTACATCGTTTTGACCCGGTTGCCCGGCGGATCATCAGTACGCTTTCCATACAACATGGCCTGGCGAAAGACGGGGGTAGTTATTCGTATAATATTACAGATAGTAATCAGCTTATACAAATGTATTACGGGGCCGCAAGTTTTATCAACCTGAATAATTACCGTTTTAATACCCAGGCACCAAAGGTGGAGCTTACATCGGTAAGCGTGATGGATAAAGAAGTACTTTATATAGCTATTTCCGATAAGCCTATTGAGCTGGATCATAATCAGAATTTTCTGCAGTTTGAATTTTCTGCTCTGCAGTTCAATAACCATAACCAGTTACAATATGCCTATCTGCTGGAGGGGGCGGATAAAGATTGGATCTATAGTGGTAACCGGAACTTTGTATCCTATTCGGGGTTGGGGCCGGGTAAGTATGTCTTCCGGGTCAAAGCGGCAAATAATGACGGGGTATGGAGTAATCAGGAAACCCGGATAGAGCTCATGATACGGGAACCGATCTGGAGAAGAGACTGGTTTCTGGTTCTTTGTGCCGGTTTATTGATGCTGGGCATGTGGTTGATTTACCGATTCCGGATAAAAAGGATCCGACGGGAAGAAAGCCTGAAAGCCGGTTTCCATCAACAGCTTGCGGATATGGAAATGCGGGCTTTACGGGCACAGATGAATCCTCATTTTATCTTTAATTCACTCAACAGTATCCAGAAATATATTTTAAAGAATGATCAGTATGCCGCTTCACAATACCTGACCAAATTTTCACGACTGATCCGCCTGATTCTTGATCATAGCAACCAGAATAATATACTGCTCAGCAGTGAAACGGAGTTGCTGCAACTCTATTGTGAAATGGAAAGCCTCCGCTTTGACCACCGGTTCAATTACCGGATTCAGGTAGACGCCTCGTTGCAACCCGATACCCAGGAAATTCCTTCGATGCTGATACAGCCCTATGTGGAGAATGCGATTTGGCATGGCTTGTTGCATAAAGAAACTACAGGTAACCTGCTGATCGAATTTAAAAAGACAGCAGACGGCCAGTTAATCGTAATGGTGGAAGATGATGGGGTAGGCAGGTCCAGGGCAGCAGAACTGAAAAGTAAACAGGTATTGAAGAAGAAGAGCTATGGAATGCAGATCACGGAAGACCGGATAGCCCTGATCAACCGGTTGAATAAAATACAAGCCAGCTGCCGGGTACTGGACCTGACCGATGCACAGGGCCGGCCGGCTGGAACGAGGGTGGAGCTGGTGATCCCGTTGAAACAACCAGATCAATCTTAAAAAAAGAGAAATGATTCAAGCGTTAATTATCGATGACGAGAAAAATGCGATTGAAGTACTTGAACTTCAATTGTCCCGGTATTGTAAGCAGGTTCAGGTGCTCGCCACTGCACAAGGTGGAGTACAGGGAATTGAACTGATCCGCAAATACCAGCCAGATCTCGTTTTCCTGGATATAGAAATGCCACATAAAAACGGGTTTGATGTGCTGAACGAAACAAAGGATTGCCGGTATAAAGTGATTTTCACTACCGCATATGATCAGTTTGCGATCCGGGCTTTTAAATTTTCTGCCGTGGATTATTTGCTGAAACCTATTGATATCCGTGAACTGCAGGAGGCCGTGGAAAAGGCCGCGATAAAGGAGGAGCAGGGCTCACTGGACGAAAAGCTCCAGGTGCTGATCAGTCAGTTACAGGCTCCTGTCCGGCAGGAACGCATTGCCCTGCCGGTTGGTGATGGCATGCAGTTCTTTCATACAGATGAGATCCTGCGTTGTGAAAGTGACAGCAACTACACTCATATTTCATTGACCAATGGAAAAAAAATAACCATTGCCAAAACCCTTAAAGAAGTGGAAGAGAGTCTGCGGGGAGTTGATTTTTACCGGATTCATCAGAGTCACCTGGTGAATATGAACCATATCAGTAAAGTAGTGAAGGGCGAAGGAGGTTATGTGGTTATGAAAGATGGCACCACTATTACTATCAGCCGTAATAAAAAGGAAGCATTTCTGGAAAGTTTCCGTAAACTCTGATCAGCCATAACTGCAAATACTCAATAAAAACCGCGGGATACTAAAGCACTGTTCCGGCTAACCGGAATTCTTGGCAATTTCAAGGCGTCAAATCCACACCATGCGCCTGGCCCTTATTTTTTTTTACCTGATTGTCTGTATTCAACCGGTATCCGCACAGCTTGACTGGAAGCAACCAACCGTATATACCTATAATGGAAAAGAAGCCGAAATCCTTTACCGTTATGGTGATGTGGATAATATGAATATGGGTTGGTCTCCGGGATATAATCCCTTCTCAGGCAATAACACATTGCCGCATATATTTCCGTTTGAGCCGGCACCTTCAGATCCGGCAGGTACAGACCGTATCATGGTTTGTTCCGGGTACAAAGCCGGCAACCGGAATACTGATGGCTATACGGCGGTCACTGAGCGACCGGTAAATAACCCGGTTCCCCTTTTCTTGAAATGGGATAAAAAAGACGTGTTGGTGAAAAAGGTGGTGATGCAGTTGTTTGTGGATGATTTTCAGCCAACGGTATTCGGTAAAAATTACCAGGTCTTTTTTGATGGCGAACGGATTCCGTATCTGGAATATGTGATCAATTCACTTTCGCAATCGGGCCCCATTGGTAAACTGATCACCATTGACATATTACCCCAATACCTGCCTTTTTTTGAAGATGGCGAACTCTCATTGATCATAGATGACCCTTATACTGATTCAGGGGATGGGTTCGCAATTGATTTTGTACAATTGCTGATTAACCCCAAAAACACCAGCACCAGCATTGTAAAAGGGAAGGTACTGCATCAACAGACCCGTAAACCAATTGCCGGCGCACTGGTTACTGCTTCCAACGGCGCACAGGTCTATACCGGTAAAGATGGTCAGTTCAGACTCGGTGGGATGACCCCCGGACTGGCAGTGATCAGTGCCATGAAGACCGGGTTCCGTCAATCTTTTGTCAACACAGATGTGAATGTAAAAACGGCATCCATTGTAATTATCCTTGAACTGTATCCTTTTGCAAATGAAGATGCCGGCAGCATGCAACGTATCCTGAAGGAAAAAGGCCAGCTGGATCTTTATGGAATCAGGTTTGATGCAAACAGTGATAAGATAAGGCCGGAATCTGCATCTCTGCTCAGTGAATTACTCGCATTGCTTCAGCAAAATCCTAAGTTGAAACTGGAATTCAGCGGGCATACAGATGCAGATGGGGATGAAGCCGCCAACCTCAGCCTTTCAACGAAACGGGCAGAAGCGGTATTGGCCTGGTTAAAAAACAGAAACGCTCCTGTAAATAACCTTGTGGCAAGAGGCTATGGAGAAAGCAAGCCCATCGCCAGCAACAAAACCGCTGAAGGAAAAGAACTGAACCGGCGGGTGGAAATAAAAGTACTAAGTCAATAACCTTAATTCATAAACCGCTATTCATGAAACGTATATTTTTTCTGATTGCTTTCAGTTTTCTTTTCGCAGGCAGCGTGAAGGCACAACCTTTATCCCGGGAAAAAGACCTGAAACCCCTGGCACTTAAACTCGAACCGGATGGCAGCGATAAGGAAGTGCTCGTGGCGGCTGCCGAAGGATCGGCATCGGAGAAAGGAGAGCTGATCCTTCTTTCAGGACAGGATATGTTCCAGCCCCTCATTATTATGGTATATGCCGGCAATACAGCTAATCCGGTGCAGGTAAGTCTGCATAAGGATAGCTGGGATGATAACGAAATGAGTGCATCTACTGATGCGTCGGAAGGCTATTGTGAATTCAAGGTCCGGTCTGCCGGTGAAGTTGGTATAAAGCTCAAAGGCAATGCAGCTTCCTATGTGGTGATGGCTATGGCGGGAAAAGAAATTATGCCCAAGATTGAATCCCCCTTTGTTAAAAAAGGAAAGGAAAATAAAGAGACAGGTAAAAAGGAGGAAGGTGGCAAATCCAATACCCTTTTATATGTGATCATTGGGGTGCTTGCCATCGCTCTGATCGGGGTGCTGATAAAGTTTGCCGGCCGGAAAAATAAAACCATCAGCCTGTTATTGATTAGTCTGAGCCTGGCTACGCTCACCTCGGCACAAACCCGTATCAGGGGAAATTCGGTAGAGGAGATTCGTGCGGAAGTGGAACGCATACTGGAAAAGAATGAGAAAGAAGAACGGGAAAAACTCGATAAAGTAAGGGAGCACACGGAAAAAGCGTATAAGATACTGAAAGGGGGAAAGGATTTATGGGAGGCTTATAAAAACCTGGGCTCCTGTATGAATACCGCTATCCCGGCGGGCATGCCTTCGGTACCTACTTTTTGTTATGAAGCTGATATGAATGAATCCGGCGAAGGTCCCTGTGCCAAATGTTTTGAACAGGCCAGGGCCGGGTTCAATGAAGTGCGTTACAAGTTCATCAAGCTGGCCATCATCTACCGTTGTACCAAATCCTTTGCTGATAAATCCATGGCTTTCGGGGATGATGTATCCTCGATACACGGGGTATCAGGATTGGCCTGGCAGGCGGAGAAAAGAAAGATCGAAGAATCGGTGGAGCGGCTGAAGAAATCATATGATGATAAGTATATCGAATTGTTGCAGCGCTTACAGGAATCCATGATCGATATCGCGGAATGTGAAGAAGAATTTGGGGAGCGCGATTGGTACGACCGGTTTGGATTTATGTTCTACGAATTTATGAAGGAGAAATACAGGAGGACGGATTGAGTGGTAAGTAATAAGTTATAAGTTATAAGTGTGCGATTCATTAATATTTAAAATCTTAAAGAATGCTTATCAGAAATTTTTTCATCATGTCGGTTTTGATTTATTCAGTAGTGGGTTGTGGGGATAGTGCGGCACCCAAGGAGGGTACAAAGGAAGAAAAAAAGGATACTACGGCGACGGAGAATACGGCGCCTGCGCCTGCTGCAGAAGTGAATACCGAAAAAGCAGTTGTTTCCTTTAAAGTAAATGGAGTGCAGGCAAAAACCACAAAGGGGGGTGCTAATGACAGTGAATCACAGTTGGGTATGCTCACCGCTATGAATAATCAGCTGGGCCTTGACCTGTTGGGGGATGATCCCGGCCATCCGCACCGGGGCTGGCTGCACATCGTCATTAACGATTTCAAAATGGAACCAGGTTCCTATACCGTTACCGGAGGGAATATGGTGCAGTTTACCCGCTACGAAACAGCTAATGCCGGCGGATCAAAAGATTATGTGGCAAGCAGGGAACCCATTGATAAAGGAACAGACATGACCATTCAGTTTACCAATGTGGTGAAGAATGAAGCTACGGAGTTTGGAGAAGAGTGGCTGGTGAGTGGAACCTTTTCCTCGAAAATGCTGGTGAAAGAATATTCCATGACAAAGCGCAGTTCCAATGAAGGCCTGGAGATCACGGAAGGAAAGTTTGAAAATGTACCCGTGAAGATCCTCGGTAAGCGCAGATAAACTCAGATCAAAAACCATAACCATTATTCGTTATTTATGGAAATTAAATTCAAAACGCCGCTTTTATTCTGTTTTATCGGTCTCCTTTCGGTACATGGAGCCTGTCAGTCGAACAACAAGCAGAACAAACCAAAAACAGCGGCCAATAAACCCGCTGCGGCTCCGGCTCCTAAATCCGGAGGTGCGCTGAATGCGAAGATCGGTGCCGTCTATGCCAAGGAAGGGAAACCGGGGGTTTTTGATGTGGATATACGCGTGAATGAAGGGGTGGTGAAAACCGGTGATAAAGTGGATGTGGTATCTGCCGACGGTAAACGGTTTTCATTCACT
>JAKQJH010000368.1 GCA_029561255.1 Bacteroidota bacterium
TATCAAACCATTTTAGGTAAGTAATTCCATCCCGAAATTTAAATACTGAAGTATGAAGCAAATTGTATTTATCGCCCTTATCGCCATCAGTGTACTGACGGCCTGTAAAAACGGCAATGGAAACGCGGATGCCAGCGGCACGTTTGAAGCCAATGAAGTGATCGTTTCCGCAGAATCATCCGGTAAACTGACTTCTTTCACCGTGGAAGAGGGGCAGCTGATCGCCAAAGACAGCGTGGTGGGCACGGTGGATGCCACCAATATCAGTCTGCAGAAAGAACAGGTGGAATCCAGCATCCAGGCACTGGGAGAGAAAACGGTGGATGTGAGTCCGCAGGTAAAACTCCTTGAAGACCAGCTGGCTGTTCAGCAGTCTCAACTGAATAACCTGTTGCATGAACAGGGACGTATCCAGAACCTGCTGAAACAGGATGCGGCCACCGGTAAGCAACTGGATGATATCAATGCGCAGGTTGATGTGGCTAAACGGAGTATGAATGTAACCCGCCAGCAGATACAGGTACAGCAAAACAATGTAGCCACGCAGAACCGCAGTATCCTGAGCGAAGGGAAACCTTTACAAAAAAGAGTGGCCCAACTGGAAGACCAGTTAAAGAAAACCACGATCATGAACCCTGTCGCGGGAACGGTACTGACTAAATATGCCGAGCAGGGAGAAATCACTTCGACTGGTAAAGCATTGTATAAAATTGCGGATCTGTCCACCATTACATTACGCGCCTATATTACCGGCACACAATTGTCGCAGGTAAAACTGGGCCAGTCTGTTAAAGTGCTTGTTGATGATGGCGCTAAAAAATACAAGGAATATTCCGGCACCATCAGTTGGGTCTCCGATAAAGCTGAGTTTACACCGAAGACCATTCAGACCAAAGACGAACGCGCCAATCTTGTATATGCTACGAAGATCAAAGTGAAGAATGACGGGTACCTGAAGATCGGTATGTACGGCGAAGTGAAATGGTGAGTGGTGAGTGGTGAGTAGTGAGTGTAATCTGGTTAATGATAATTTATGAAAGCAGTTTCGGTACAAAACATAGTGAAAAGGTATGGTACAAAAAAGAGTGCCGCTACCGCTCTGCATGGGATCAGTTTCGATGTGCAGCAGGGAGAGTTGTTTGGACTGATCGGTCCGGATGGCGCCGGTAAAACCTCGCTGTTCAGGATACTGACTACTTTGTTACTCGCAGAGGAAGGAACGGCTACGGTGGATGGCTTTGATGTGGTGAAGGACTATAAAGAGATCCGTAAAAGGGTGGGGTATATGCCCGGGCGGTTTTCTTTGTACCAGGATCTCACGGTAAAAGAGAACCTCGATTTTTTCGCCACTATTTTCAATACCACCATCGAAGAGAATTACGACCTGATCAAAGATATCTATTCGCAGATTGAACCTTTTAAAGACCGCCGGGCCGGTAAACTTTCCGGAGGGATGAAACAAAAACTGGCACTTAGTTGTGCCCTGATTCATCGTCCGTCTGTCTTGTTTCTCGATGAACCGACCACCGGAGTGGATGCCGTATCCCGTAAAGAATTCTGGGAAATGCTGAAGCGCTTGAAGGAACAGGGAATCACGATCCTTGTCTCTACTCCTTATATGGATGAAGCCAGCCTTTGTGACCGGGTGGCCCTGATCCAGTCCGGGAAGATCATGTCGATCGACACCCCCGCTGGTATCGTAAAGCAATTCGGGAAAAAACTGCTGTCGGCTAAAAGTGCGGATATGCTGGCTTTATTAAAAGTATTGAATGATCAGGAGCAGGTGGAAAATGCCTACCCCTTTGGCGAATACCATCATATTGTTTTGAAAGATGACGGGGAATCCTCATTACGG
>JAKQJH010000371.1 GCA_029561255.1 Bacteroidota bacterium
TACAGGTAGGAAGGACTGAATACAATCTGATTAGGATCGGCACCACTGGCAGCAGAAGTGAGTATGGTTTGTGCAGCATAGGCACAGCTCCAGGCCACACAACTGCCTTGCTGGCCCTGGTTACTCCGTTCCGGCGCAAACCGAAGAAGGGAGACGGCTTCAGGGAGGGGGTTTTTGGTATTATCATCTTCCAGCCCTTCGTACACCGAAGCTTTATTGAACTCGGCCGGGTTGAAATTGTACCCGCTTTGTGAAAATTGGGAAATGATCTGTGCTACATTACAACTACCGCCCTTTCCCATCAGGAAATAAGCCCCAACTCCCAGAACCAGGAGCAGGATTATCCCTTTCCCTTTAAACAAGCCGAGGAGCATCGGCAAAAGTGAAAATAGCCCGCCGCCACCGCCGCCGCCGGGAAAATTGGGCCGGTTACCCCCACCACCTCCACTGTCATCGGATTGATTCGGATCTACCGGGTCATCTGTCATTCGAATAGGCATATAAATCAGTTTTAAGGTTGATATGTTCTTTTAAAAGTAACGAGAATACCTGTAAAAATTAACCGGGTTTTATAACTTAATATGAATTATTTTTCCACCTGCTGCAACGAATCTGCTACTTATTCGTCAACTTTGGGTACCCGAAAATTATAAACCGCTTCACTTATATGTCACGTCAAACCTTGTTCCTCCTCGCCAGCCTTTTGTCTGCTCCTTTTTGTTTAACTGCTCAAACTGTTGACGGCAAAGTTAAACTGCAACAGGCCCAGCAGATAGAGATTACGCTGGAAACCAAAACCACCATTGCCCAGCAGGCCATGGGACAGTCCATCGATTTTAACGTAGATGCCGGCAGCCTGCATCTATACAATGTAACCAATACCACGGAGGATAATCACAGTTTACGTCATACGGTCAAAAAAATCAGCTTTAAGTTTGACGGCATGGGACAAAAACAGGCTTTTAATTCCGACAATCCTAAAGACCTGAACGGACAAATGGGTAAACCGGTGAAGGAACTGCTCGACAAGAAATATGATATGATCATTGATCCCTATGGAAAAGTAAAACTGGCGATGCCGGAAAGCTTTCCCAACAAAGAAGCGGATAGCCGGATGGCCATTATTTCAAGCATGATGAAAGAAGTGATTGAAGTAGTACAACCTCCAAAAGCGGGTAAATCCAGTTTCTTCCGGGTGATTCCCGAAAAGGAAGGCGGGGTAAAAGTGGGGGAATCCTGGACGGAATCAGGGGCCACGCTCACGGATAAATATGAAACCACCTATGTACTCACGGCAGTGACAGACAGCACGGTGCTGGTAGATTTTACCGGTATCGCCAACACCGTCACCAAGGCAGAAATGATGGGCAGCGAAACCACCACCACCCTGTCGCATAAATTATCCGGCAAAATCATTCTCGATAAAGCCACCCTGATCATCAAAGAAAAAACCACCACCACCGAATCCACCGGCACTACCGAATCCACATTCGGCAACCTGCCGCTGACTTCCAAATCAACCAGTGTGATTACGGTGGTTGTAAAGGCAGGGGAGTAACATCCTTCGATAAGACGCATCGCTTCTTGCTTCGTCACCCTTCGATACGACGCAGATCCTTTTCCTTTTTCCCTGTAGATATGCATAAGCGTCTACTCCCCGCATAGGCGGGACAGGCAGGATGACAACATCATTTGGCTCCGGGACGGTAAAAGCAGAAGTCACTTTTAAACAAATTCTTCTAAGAAACCTTGTCATCCCGAAGCGAAGCGAGGGATTAACAGCTGTAATTATCGTCCCTCACTTTAATTTCGAGCGTAGCGAGAAATCTTGTATTTCTTTTTCTCTCCCCCATGCCACGTCATTCCGAGCAAAGCGAGGGACCTTGTATTTTATAAGTACGAAGTTGGAATCCCGAAGTATCGTGACGACTGACATGCCTTGAAGGAAAAGATGCGAGTTGCGAGTTGCGAGATGCGAGTGGATCATGTAAATCGAGCTTATATACGATTACTTAGTTTAAACCTCCTAAGAATAGGCTGTTCCCTTCTCGCTTCTAGCTTCTCGCTTGATGGGCTGTTTCCTGACAACTGGCATCTGACAACTCTCTCGGAAGGGGCTGTTGACTCCCGACCTGCCTTTGCCGGCAGGCAGGCTACTAACTCCCGACTCCCGACTAATTTTGGAGGGGCTGTTTCCTGACACCTGACACCCGACAGCTGACACCCAACACCGAACACCTGTATAAAATACAAGGTCCCTCGCTATTCGCTCGGAATGAACTGTGTTTAAAAACAAATATTTTTTTAGCCGACTGGCTGATACTTAATGCCACTTTTTGCTATTGCAAAAGCCTGTTTAACCAGTTTATTTGCTACTGCTATTAAAGCCAGCCTTTTTGATTTCCCCTTTTCCACCAATCGGTCGTATAATTGCTTGCAAGCCAGATTCCCTTTTTTGGCACTCCAGGCGCATACATATAAAATTGCCCGTATCCGGCTCATTCCCAGCTTGCATATTCTGGATCGACCCCTTACTGAACTGCCGGATTCGTAGATCCGGGGGCAGATTCCAAGGTATGAACTGAACTTTTTATAGTTGTCAAAGCGTTTAAACCCATCTGATGCCACGATTAAGGCAACGGCTGATCTTTTACCTATACCAGGTATGGATTTTAAATTCTCAAGCATTTCCTTGTAATGAGCCCCAATGACAGCTGTAATTTCAACTTCAATCTTTTCCATTTTTTTGGTTACATCTGCAATCGTTTTCTTTAAAAGTGAACAGGTAAAGGGATCTGCTATACCTGTGACTTCAAAAGCATGTAACTGGTTGATTAAAGCCGTGCGGTTCTTCGTAAACAGCTCTACCAGGGCGTCCAGTTGCTGTAGTTTTACTATGTACGGGGCTGGGGGCTGCCATAAAGCCGGCTTTTCTGATTTAGCATACAAAGCAATCATTCTTGCATCAGCCTTATCGGTTTTGGCCCTGACCAGCTTCATCTGGCAAAATCGCCTAATCACCAACGGATTAACTACGCTGACAGCATAGCCATTTTGGTAAAGCCAGGTCGCTAATTTTAAATAATACGGTCCGGTAGCCTCCATAACACAATGGCTTTGTGCTGGAATAAGCCTCGCAAGGCTTTTAAGCCCTTCCCGGGTATAAACAACCCGCTGACCAGTAGACTTTCCCTGATCATCAATAGTGAAAAAATCAAAATAATCCTTGCTTACATCAAAGCCTGAGAAAACATTTAAATTTGTCATACCTATAGTTTTTAAATCAGGCAGAAGACATTACTGTTTATCCTATCAATCCTACATACAGGCTCTAAGCCTACTGAACTGTTCAGGATTTTACAGTAAGAGGGGAAAGGGATTAGCATTCCGAACGGTCTTAATTGACCAATGACAAGCCGTAATCTGATTCCTTTCTCCTTCTTCTGTTTGAATTGTTTAAAAACTAAGTTCCTACCTAAATAAGAGATAAGCAAACATAGGATGAC
>JAKQJH010000391.1 GCA_029561255.1 Bacteroidota bacterium
GTGCAACGCGATAAGCAGCTGATGGCCGGTGCCCGCCGCGTGGAATATGCTCCGGAAGCAGAAGAAGCTTAATTTGCAGTCCTGTTCAAGCAATCATCATATGATTATATTTTTCTGGGTGCCGGCTGTGCCTCGCTCAGTCTGCTCCTGCGCATGATCCGCAGCGGTAGATTCTCAGATAAAAAAATTCTCCTGATCGACCGGGAACCGAAGACAAAAAACGACCGTACCTGGTGCTTCTGGGAAGCGGGCGATAGTTTTTTTGAATCCATCGTTTACCGGAAATGGCCAAGGGTGGATTTTCTCAGTGATACGTATCAGGCCACCCTTACTATTTCCCCCTACGAGTACAAAATGATCCGGGGAGCTGACTTCTACCAGTATTGTTTTCAGGAAATCAGCCGGCATCCGCAAATAGAAATCATCTATGCTGAAATCGGCGGATGCAGCACCGATGAAAAGAGTACTACCCTGGTATTGAATCAGGCGCAATTCCAACTGCCCCCGGCAGTCGTATTTAATGCAGTCTATCGTCCGGGTACATCCCGGTTAAATGTTTTACAGCATTTCAAAGGTTGGGTGATTGAAACCGAGCAGCCCGTATTTGATCCCGGCAAAGCTTCCCTGATGGATTTCCGGGTGCACCAGCAGGAAGGCACCACATTCGCCTATGTATTGCCTTTCGATGCGCATAAGGCCCTCGTGGAATACACGTTGTTTACCCCGCAATTGCTGGCATCGGAACAATATGACCAGGAGTTGAAAAATTATATCCGTGATTTTTTGAAGATTACTCAATACACCGTGAAAGAAGAGGAGTTCGGCATCATTCCAATGACGGATGAAAAATTTCCCATTCAGCAGAACGGGGTGATTCATATCGGTACCGCCGGCGGACAAACCAAGGCTTCGAGCGGCTATACTTTTCAGTTTATTCAGAAGCAGTCTGATAGGATTCTGGAACTGTTGCTGAAGGGGGAATCACTGTCTCACCTGAAACCCACACCCTGGCGTTTCCGTTTTTACGACAATACCCTGCTCTATATCCTCTATCATAAAACCCTTCCGGGCCGGAAAATATTCTCCACCCTCTTTAAGAAAAACAAAGCCACCCAGGTGCTGAAGTTTCTGGATAACGAAAGTACACTGCGGGAGGAGTTGGGGATTATCTCTTCTTTACCTACCTGGCCTTTTTTAAAAGCAGCGTTGATGCAGTTGCGCTAAACATCAAACGAATAAACAGCTAAACCCAATTTTCCCTGCGTGGCGCTAAAGAGGTCAAAGGAGAAAAAGAAAGAATAGAGAAAAGCGGGAAGAGAACGAACGAATGAAAATTATTAATTATTGATTATTTAATTATTTTCTTAAAGAAGAAGCAACTCAACACATAAGAAAAAATTCCAAACTGCCAACTGCCAACTGCCAACTGCCAACTGCC
>JAKQJH010000399.1 GCA_029561255.1 Bacteroidota bacterium
TGTTTTAAAACATGCTGCGGCCAATCAATTAGGCGCGGATTTTGAAAACTGGGTCAATACCCACTGCCATTTCTACGATACATTGGTAGACAGGATTGTTCCGGGGTTCCCGAAAGAAAACATCGGGGAAATCCAGGCAGAAATCGGATTTGAAGATAATCTCGTGGTAAAAGGAGAATACTTTCATGTATGGGCCATTGGCGGAGACAGCAGTATTAAAGAAAAACTGCCACTGGATCAGGCCGGACTGAATGTACTCTTCATGGATGATATCCGTGAGTTCAGGGCTAAAAAAGTAAGGATCCTGAATGGTTCCCATACGGGTATGGTGCCTGTAGCCCTGCAACTGAGTTGTGCCACCGTCATGGATGCCTTTAATACTCCTGAAGTGGAAAAATTCATCAATAAGATGGTCAGTGAGGAAACCCTGCCCGTGATTGATGAAGATCCGGTAGAACTGAAAAAATTTGCGGGAAAAATCCTGGAACGTTTTTACAACCCCTATCTCAAACATTACCTGAAGGATATTTCACTCAACTCCCTCTCTAAGTGGGAGACCCGGAACTTCCCTACGGTAAAAGATAATTTTACCAAACTGAATAAAAATGCCCGGCTGAATACCTTTTCTTTTGCAGCCCTGCTGGTTTTATACAGCGGTAAATCAGCCGTGGAGTTCACACCGAATGATACGCCTGAGTTTGTTGAATTCATCCAATCTACCTTCGATAACAACCATATACAAGACTGGGTGGAAGGAATAGTAAACAATAAAAAAATATGGAAAGAGGACTTTGCTGTTTCACCCTATTTTATAGATGAAGTTGCTGCCAGTGCTTCCGCAATTTTGAAACATGGCATGAAAGCCGCCCTGACTGACTTATTAAACTCATTAAAATAAAAAAACATCGTATGTCCCAGATCGTTTTAAAAGTTCATCCAAAAGATAATGTCATAGTTGCCCTGAAAGACCTGGCCAAAGGCCAGACAATTCAATACGAAGGGGTTACTTATGTGATGCAGGAAGATATTCCCGCCAAACATAAATTCTTTATGCAGGACATGAAGAAAGGGGACGAAATCACCATGTATGGAGTACTGGTGGGGAAAGCGCAGATGGATATTGCACAAGGCGCCCGTATGTCCACCGAAAATACCAAACACGCGGCGGAACCCTATACTTACCGCAAAGTGGATTATACCTGGCAGGCACCGGATGTATCCAAATTCAAAGGACGGACTTTTAACGGCTATCACCGTCCGGATGGCCGGGTGGGTACGGCCAACTACTGGCTCTTTGTACCCACTGTATTCTGCGAAAACCGGAATATGGATGTGATCCGGGAAGCCATGCACAATGAACTCGGCTATGCCGTTACGGATAAATATAAAAGCTATACCCATGAATTGCTGGAAGCCCTGAATAAAGGGGAAGACCTGACGAATGTAAGCCTGGCCCCAGCTGCCGGTATTGCCAAAAATGCAAACCGGCCCTTCAAAAATGTAGATGGGATAAAATTCCTCAATCACCAGGGCGGTTGCGGCGGTATCCGCCAGGATGCAGCCGTATTGAGTAAACTGCTGGCCGCCTATGCTGATCATCCGAATGTGGCTGGTGTAACGGTATTAAGTCTGGGCTGTCAGAATTTACAAACCCAGGATTTCCTCAATGATTTAAAAGCACTGAACCCTGATTTCAATAAACCCATGTTCATTTTTGAACAGCAGCAGTCACAAAGTGAAGAGCAGCTGATTGCCGATGCCATCCGTAAAACATTTGAAGGACTGGTGGAAGCAAATAAAATGGAACGGAAGCCCGCCCCATTGGATAAAATGTGCCTCGGGGTGAAATGCGGCGGTAGCGATGGCTTTAGTGGTATCTCTGCCAATCCGGCTGTCGGCTATGCCTCTGACCTGCTGGTGGCCTTGGGTGGACAGGTATTACTCGCAGAATTTCCTGAACTCTGTGGTGCTGAACAAAACCTGATTGACCGTACCATCGAAGAAGCATCCGCAAAAAAGTTTATCAAACTGATGTCGGCTTACAGTGACTCCGCGGAAAAAGCCGGCAGCGGTTTCCATATGAATCCCTCGCCGGGTAATATCAAAGACGGTCTTATTACCGATGCTATCAAAAGTAATGGCGCTGCCTTAAAGGGGGGTACATCACCCGTGGTGGATGTACTCGATTATACGGAAGTAGTCAAAAAGCCCGGACTGAGCCTCGTCTGTACCCCTGGTAATGATGTCGAAGCCACAACCGGTAAGGCTGCCAGTGGCGCTACCCTGATCCTCTTTACTACGGGACTTGGCACGCCTACGGGAAATCCGGTTTGTCCTACGATTAAAGTATCCACCAACAGTAATCTCACCAAGCGAATGAATGATATTATTGATATCGACTGCGGGCCGGTGATTGATGGAGAAAAAACCATTCCCCAGATGGGCGAAGATATTCTTGACTATTGCATCAAAGCGGCCAGCGGTGAAGTGATTCCGAAAGCGGTATTACTGAACCAGGATGATTTCATTCCCTGGAAAAGAGGGGTCTCCTTATAATTCAAAAAAAAGATAAACAGCGACTCATGGAAAATATGTTTTCACTGAAAGGAAAAGTAATCATTGTAACCGGTGGTACCGGAGTATTAGGACATGCATTTATTAAAGCATTGTCTGCTGCCGGCGCCACGG
>JAKQJH010000407.1 GCA_029561255.1 Bacteroidota bacterium
AGAAGAGAAGACCGTATGGTCTGATTCGGGGTTCATTTTGCTTGTTTGAAGGAGTAAAATTACAACAAAGTTGAATAATCCACAAAAAAACCGGAAGAGACCTTTTGAGACGCGCCTGCGGCGGGCGCTAAAGAGGTCAAAAGAGAAAAGGAGAAAAAGAGAGCCTGTTATTGGCAATGACTTTCTAAACGACAACCCCTAAACGCTTTAAATTAATTTGTCTGTAGTCGGCGACGGTGCCTGATATAAAATAAAAACCACTATACTTTTAACAGGCAAAAAACAAATACATCAAAAAAACATTTTTATGATAGAGCCATACTCTATAAATGAGCTAACTGCAGTCGTAGTTGATCTGTGTGTTAAAATCCACACTAAAGTCGGTCCGGGATGTTATGAGCGGGTATATGAAGAGATACTATATTACGAACTGACAAAGATGGGGTTTAATGTAAAAAGACAGCTTCTGCTTCCAATACAGTATGAGGAGTTATTTATTCCACATGCATATAAACTTGACCTGCTGGTCGAAGACAGACTGGTACTTGAGCTGAAATCACAACACCCTCTGCCCTTGGTTTTCTTTAATCAGATCAGGACCCATCTTTCTTTTCTGAATTTAAAGAATGGTATGCTGCTGAACTTCAAAGTACCACGAATGAAAGATGGCATTTTCAGAATATTCAACAATTCAGGATTAGAGTAGAGAATGGATATCTGAGATTCAAATAAGCTGATACGTTTAGCTTATTGTTGCTTAATGGGCATTACCAATAGCACGCCCTCTTTTATATTCTCTTTTTTCCTCTTTTGACCTCTTTAGCGCCCGCCGCAGGCGATTCTCCCCCCTATTCCCCCGCCAAAAACACCGCATTACAAAACATCAGCTTCCCATTCTCCCAAAAACTCCTGAACATCACATTATCCACCAGCAGATTCACCGTGCCATTTCCCACTTGTACTGAACCAAACAGCATCCCGTCTTTCAGCTTAGGTTGCAGGGCGGTGCCTACAAAACCAGCTACAGAATTTTCCTTTTTGATCACCCCGACATTCCAACCACCCTCTTTCATGAATTCGTATATAATATCATCCTGCTTAAGAGTATAATAATAGTCAGGATAACCGAATGCAAGCGGGTGAGACGGATCCAGCGTTACTTTCCAGATCGAGCCGGGAGTATAACCGGAAAGTGCACTGCGTTCACGATCCTCATAATCTTGCAGCGCCTCATAAGAATCACTTTTATCTTTTTTATCCGCATCTTCTGTTTTCTTTTGCTTAATGCCGATATCTGCTTTGGCTAACTGGGCAACGGCTCCTTCCAGGGCCACTACACGTCCGCCCTTGCTGACCCATGACTTAAAAGCTTCCAGTTCATCTTTGTTGCTGAGGAAACGATAATTGCCATCCGGCATGATCAACACATCGATCTCATTCCAGTTGGCACGGGCCAGATCATTGGCATTGATCAGGGTCACCGGAAAGTCCAGCTGTTGGTCAAAGAAATGCCAGATCTCCCCCGCAGAATTACCGGACACCCCTTCTCCGGTTACAAGCACCACTTTCGGCATCCGCATCGGATGTACCATACCACTACCGAAATCAAAGCCTTTATCTACAAATCCACTGCTGACCGCATAAATCTGTACGCCATCTGCGGCGGTTGTCTCGCGGACCATCTTCCAGAAATCTCCGCCAAATTTTTGGTTGGAGGTCTTTAAGACAATGATGGCACCGCGTTCAAATTTATTTCCATTGACTTCAAATGGTTGCTCCGCATAACGAAGCAGGATGCCTTTCTGTAAAAGATGACCGACCGTCTTCACGGTTTTAATTCCATTCCAGGGTATAACATATCCATATGTGGTTTCCGGGTTGGTTACGGAAGTACGCAGATTAATCGCACCTGCTGCAGCTAATTTATCTTTTGTGGCATAAGCATTCAGTCCATACACATATGGCAATGCCCAGGCCGTAATATCATACGTAGCGGAGTCAGATAATTTTGTTTTAGGTTCAAATAACACTTTTACCATGGCCGAACGTGGCTGCAGGGCAGAGATCACCAGGTCATTGGCTCCGGCGCTAAACGACTCTTCTTTACCGCTGAAATAACTGAACCCTTTCGAGGCAGCTCCGGTTCCGGCCGCATACTGAATACCATTTTTATCCAGCAAGCGGATCAGTTGTTCAAAACGTTCCTGATTTCGGGCTTCATATTTGATCACATAACTTTTATGTTCACCAAAACCAGTTGCGGTAGCATCATTGAAAAATTTACGGTATTCTTTCACCAGCCTCCCCGCATTCAGGGAAGCAATTTCAATGGTACTCAGCGAGGTGGTGAAATGATGCTGGGCCCTGTCCACCAGGGTCAGGGTATCCCCTTCTTCCACGATCACGCCAAGTCCGGCACCGATACCGCCTTGCTCGTAAGTCATACCTATACTACCATTATAGGTGGGATAGGTATCGCCGTAAGAAGGATATAAAAGATCAAAACGCTCACGGGTAAAATAAAGCCAGCCATGCTGATCAAAATACTTGGCGTGATTCTTTCCGATGGCCACCTGGAATTCCCGTTGCCAGTTGGTGATTACTTCATGATAGGGCTCCGCTGCCGGGGCAAAATAATAGGGCTCATTGATCCCCTGCTCATGAAAGTCCACATGTACCTGGGGCATCCATTGGTTATAAAGACTGATCCGTTGCTGGCTTTCCACCTGTGTCTGCCAGGCCCAGTCACGGTTCAGGTCAAAATTATAGTGATTGGATCGGCCACCGGGCCAGGGCTCACGGTGTTCACGGGCCACCCGTTGCGGATTGAAATTTTTTCCGGCTACTGAAGTAAACCAGTTGACATAGCGGTCACGACCATCCGGGTTCAGACAGGGGTCCAACAGTACCACGGTATTCTTCAGCCATTGCTTGGTATTGCTTACGGCAGGGTTTACCAGTTCATAGATCGTCAGCATGGATGCTTCAGTGGATGAAGTCTCATTGCCATGCACATTATAACTAAGCCATACAAAAGCCGGGGCATTCTCTTCCTGCGGGGCCATCCGGTCTTTGGCAAGGTTAGCCAGCCGGATATTATTCATTCGCAGTTGTTCAATCTGTGACAGGTTTTCCGGAGAAGCGATAATGGCAAACAGCAAGGGCCTGCCTTCATTGGTCTGGCCATAGTTCTGCAGCTTTACCATCGAGGGCATATTGGCAGCTACATGCTGGAAATAATTCACCATTTTAAAATGAGGAGTGTAGCGGGTGCCGATCTTGTACCCGAGAAAATCCTCTGGTGATTTTAATTGCGCCGAACCGGCGATAGAGGCAAACAGGGAAAAAGCGAAGATCAACTTACGGTGCATAGCCAGTATTTTAGTGCAGCAAGTTAAGTAAGGAACGGTGGGTAAACAAAACATGCCCGGCTTTTTACGGCCGAATCTTCCCTTTTCAGTAGTTTTAAACTATTATAAAACAAATTTCATGGTTAAATATTCGATCGCCATTGCCGGAATGCTGTCCCTGTTAAGTGCCTGTAAGCCGCCGCAAAAAAGTGCTTCCAGTCTCGACTTCGATCCCTACCACTATACAGTTAATAAAAAGCTGGAAGCCGAAAATGGTGCCGTAGTATCCGCCCATCCGCTTGCCAGTAAGGCCGGTGTATCGATCCTTAAATCAGGAGGAAATGCGGTGGATGCGGCGATCGCCACTCAACTGGCATTGGCCGTAGTATATCCCAATGCCGGTAATCTGGGCGGCGGCGGATTTATGGTGGCCCGGCTCAGCAATGGGGAAACGGTATCACTGGACTACCGGGAAATGGCACCCGGCTCGGCACACCGGGATATGTACCTGGATGCGGCCGGAAATGCCGATCTTGAAAAAAGCCAGCTGGGCCATCTATCTTCCGGTGTACCTGGCACAGTGGCTGGTTTATTTGCCTCACACCAATATGCAAAACTGCCATTTGAAAAACTGATTCAACCGGCCATTGAACTGGCAGAAAAAGGATTTATCATCAGTGCATCGGAAGCACGCAGCCTGAACAGCCTGCAGGCGGACCTGAAAAAATACAATAGTGAGATGCCGGTTTTTGTAAAAACAATTCCCTGGAAAGCCGGCGATACACTGGTACAGAAGGACCTGGCCAGCACATTGAGACGTATTCAGAAAAAAGGGGCAGCCGGTTTTTATGAGGGGGAAACCGCAAAGCTGATTGTAGAGGAAATGAAAAGAGGAAAAGGCATCATCAGTCTCGACGATCTCAAAAACTACAAAGCCATTTACAGGACCCCACACAGTTTCGATTATAAAGGCTATAAGATCGTGGGTATGCCAATGCCCAGCAGTGGCGGTTTATTAGTAAACCAGATGATGAAAATGATCGAAGACAAAAATATTGCAGCCATGGGATTTCATTCTGTACAGGCGATTCAACTGATGACGGAAGTGGAACGCAGGGCTTTTGCAGACCGGGCTGAATATATGGGCGATGCGGACTACTATAAAGTGCCGGTAAAAATGCTGAGCAATGAAGTATACCTGCAAACCAGAATGAAAAATTATGATCCGGCAAAAGCCACGCCAAGCTCCATCATCAAACCAGGTGAATTACTCCGGGCGGAAAGTGAGGAAACCACCCACCTGAGTGTGATCGATAAAGAAGGAAATGCAGTGGCCGTGACCACCACCCTGAATAATTCATACGGCAGTCGTACCGTTGTGGGCGGTGCCGGTTTTTTCATGAATGATGAAATGGATGATTTCAGTATCAAACCCGGAGTACCGAATATGTACGGCGCTGTTGGCGGCGAAGCAAATGCAATCAAAGCGGGAAAACGGATGTTGAGTTCCATGACCCCTACCCTTGTGTTGAAAGACGGAAAACCCTACATCGTGGTCGGCACACCAGGGGGTACGACTATTCCAACACAAGTGTTCCAGACCCTGGTGAATCTCCTGGAATTTAATATGAGTACAGAAGACGCCGTATATAAACCCAAATTCCATCACCAGTGGTTGCCGGACGAAGTCATGATTGAAAAAGGATTTCCCGTTGCAGTTAAAGAAGCCATGCAGAAAATGGGATACAGTTTCAGTCGCGAGAGAGGCGGCATCGGGCGTACCGAATGTATACGCGTTTTACCCAATGGGAAATTTGAAGCCGTAGCGGATAACAGAGGGGATGATGCGGCAGAGGGTTATTAGTTAGTAGCTAGTAGTCGGTAGTTAGTAGTCAACAGCCCATACTAAGTAAAATACAATAAACATTCATCATGAGTATTGGAAAAGATTATCTCGAAACGGCCATACGCCGGTTGAAATATTACAAGGAACTTGGTGATAAAACATTCGTACAACTGAATGAATGGGATTTTCATTATCAGCCCAATGATGAATCGAACAGTATCGCCACGATCATACAGCATATGGCTGGGAATATGCTGAGCCGGTGGACGAACTTCCTAACGGAGGATGGAGAAAAAGAATGGCGTAAACGGGATGAGGAATTTGAAATTCACCAATACACAAAACAGGAACTGATTGAGTTATGGGAAAAGGGCTGGACCTGTTTTCTGGATACGTTGTCGGGTTTGAAGAAAAAGGACCTCAAGAAAAAAGTGAGTATCCGGCAGGAAGCACTGACCGTGATTGATGCCATCAACCGGCAACTGGCTCATTACCCCTATCATATCGGGCAGATTATTTTTCTGGCTAAAATCATCAAAAATAAAAGCTGGCAGAACCTGTCCATTCCCAAGGGGAATTCTCAGGCTTATAACCAATCAGCTGAGGTAAAAGATCCGGCGAAAAAATACTGAAATACAATTCTCCCGCAGATGGGCGCAGATCTGTGACGCAGATCAACGCAGATGCCTCTTGCAGAAACTACACTACAGATTATTCACTTTACGATGTATCGAATCTGCAATACAATTTTCCCGCAGATGGACGCAGATTGGTGACGCAGATTAGCGCAGATGCCTCTCGCAGAAACTACACTACAGATTATTCACTTTACGATGAATCGAATCTGCAATGAAGAAATTCTGAAATACAATTTTCCCGCAGATGGACGCAGATCTGTGACGCAGATTAACGCAGATGCCTCTTGAAGAAACTACATTACAGATTATTCACTTTACGATGAATCGAATCTGCAATTTTGCTCGTATTAAAATTCACAAGTATTCCGAGTTTTATAGCGGAGAGACGCAGATAAGTGATAATTTGTTTATGATGTACTTCTGCCAGTTTTTCAACAGACTTCACCTCAATAATCACTCGTTCATTCACCATCATATCAATGCGGAAGCCCGCTTCGAATCTGATTCCGTCGTAAATTAAGGGCAGCGGCTTTTCAACACTGACCATTAATCCCAATTTTTCAAGTTCATGACGAAGTGCGGTTATATACACCGATTCATATAAACCCGGTCCCAGGGTATTATATACTGTAAAAATCGCTTTCCGGATCAAAA
Source organism: Bacteroidota bacterium (assembly GCA_029561255.1). GTDB lineage: Bacteria > Bacteroidota > Bacteroidia > Chitinophagales > Chitinophagaceae > JJ008. Next base: position 6,489 of record JAKQJH010000407.1, read on the forward strand.
AAGAAATGTCATTTTCATGCATGGCAATAAATTTTATTGAAACAAATTTCAAAATCAGGGCTTCAAAAACCATGGGAAATAAAACAGAATTGCTGGTGAAAATAACAGGTTCAAACTGTGGAAATCCACTTCGAAATGAGATTAAATCTGCGCCCATCTGCGGGATTATCTGCGCCCATCTGCGGGAAAATGTATTTTGTATTAAAAACAATGAACAGAATTACAACAAGGTTTCAGGTAAAACTAACAGGACCCTTCTGCGAAAATCTGCGCCCATCCGCGGGAAAATGTATTATAGCTTGCATAGCCACGTTTTATTCTCTATTTTAGCCCCCGCAAATCCAACTACTGCCACTCAGTCCGCTGATCCCCTGAAAAGCCTCATAACTTACTGAAACTGAATTACAACCACCACATGAACCGAATTATTCTCATCGTTTTACTCTTTGCCAGCCAGGCAATTACTGCCCAGAACCAGGTAGCCCTATTTGCCGGACCGCAGATGAGTACCGCCAATTATTCCATCCGTAACCAGAAACAGGAAACAGGGTTTAAATACGGGCTGCATGCAGGCATCGGCATGAAAGTACCCTTTGATGGATTTCTTTATTTCGCCCCCTCCGTCTATTACAGTTATAAAGGATACGATGTCTCCTATAACCTGCCCAATTCTTTACCAGATATCAATGCCATTGACAACAGTACCCGATTCCATACCATGGAACTGGCCGCATTGCTGCAATTCGACCTTAGCCCCAAGCCATCACATGTGTTTATTAAAGCTGGTCCGGCCCTGGACTTTATGTTATTCGCCAAAGAAAAATTTAATCTGAGTGGCGGCGGTTCCGTCAGCCGTAATATGAAATTCGGACCGGGTGAATACGGCCGTTACTCCGCCAACCTGATCACCCAGCTCGGTTATGAAAAAGATGGCGGCTTTATTGTCTATTTTCAATTCACACATAGTCCCGCTAACCTCAGCAACCGCGATGGCGGACCAATCATTAAACACAAAGTTTTCGGCCTCACGTTCGGAAAATACCTGAACCGGAAGAAGATCGTGATTGATACGAGGGTGAGGGAGTGACACATGTTGGTGAGAACACCAACATGTAACTAGTTATCGTTAACCTATTTCATATGGATCGTAGTGGTTTCTTCAAACAAGCTTTCTCCCTGCTGAAAAAAGCAGCTGTTCCCCCGAAAGAAGTTCCGGAAGAAAAACCGGCTGCAATACCCGCAGAAGTTACGGATTCATCTGCGCTGACATCTATTGAAATCGGCTACTGCAATAAAGCCGGACTTCATCCGGACACCGGCATCTTCCTGAAAAAACTAACCAAAAGACCAATAGAAAAACTGGTATTCGAGGACTGTGATACCGAGACCAATAAACCCAGCGGTATCTG
>JAKQJH010000002.1 GCA_029561255.1 Bacteroidota bacterium
GGATTCACAAAGGGCGATTGCCGGTCCCAGGTGGTGGCATAAATAGTGGCAGAGGCCAGTGCTTCCAGCATCGGAGCCTGTCCGGGAATTTTCCGGTAACCATGTCGCCCCAATGAATCACCGGTTGTATCAATGAATACCTCGGCGTTTTCATTTTTCCAGAACAGATTGATCACGGCCCCGCTGAGTTCAGCTCCGGTACTGGGACGAACCCCTCTTTTCTCCCGTAACCGGTCTACAATCGCATCTTTCACCCGCAGGTTGGCAAACATACTGTTGTTGATCGTAGGATTATTCACATTACTGGTGATGGAGAAATAGCCATCATCCGGCAATATGTTTTCCCAGGGATAATCAAGTAAGTGCTTATAAATATCATCTGCATTAACAGCGGTAAACTGTTTTATTTTATATAATACCTGGCTGGCGCAGCGGAGATTGAGGTTGAGCCGGATACAGTCGGTCACGGTGCCGGTGAGTTTCACCCCGGTAATAAACGTCTCGTCCGGTTTAAATCCCAGTTCCTTTACTTCCTGCTCCAGGTAAGGGGCCAGCCGTTTGGGGCAGGTAATGATCAGTTCAGCTTTGTCCGTAAATACATTCATCATGGCGTCAAAGGTAGAATATAAAGAGCGGGTTTTGGAAGGGTCCTTCTCAGTTTACAAACACTTCATCCGCGAATATCCAGCCCTTATCTCCTTTGCCGGGATGCCACGGCGGTAGCTTCGACACAGGGACCGCCACTATTTTGATATATTTCAACTGTACCGGGGAGAAGGATAACTCAAAGGCTTTGAGATAAGCGGGCGCCACTTTAAGCGGTTGCTCTGGTGTAAGCCGGCTCAATAGTTTCAGGTCATCATCACCACCCCAGACTTCTATCGATACCGGCGGCATGATATAGCCCCCGATATCTATCAATGTACTGAGGGTAACACTGGAAACGGTAACCGGTGATGAAAACTGAAGCAGTGTTTCCATTTTATTTTTCCGGTATCCCAGCCATTTGCCGCTTTTGAAATTACCGGCTTCTCCTTTTACCAGATCGGTCAGTGTCAGCGGACCATCTCCCTTGTACTGTTCTTCCGGCGGCAGCAGGTGTATGACCGAATCCACCCGGTGCTTTGCGCTGAAGAAATAAGTTTCCATAATATCGCTGCTGATCCATCCCGGTTTGAAAGCCCTGGCTTTTACGGTCACGTTCCGGGTGAGTGTGGTATTGTTCTTGTACTCCGGCGATTTGATACTATCCGGCTCAGTACCATCCAGTGTATAATGTATATGCACCCCGTTCACATAATGTTTTAACCGCAGTATGATAGGGTCAGTGATAATCTGTTCTTCATTGAGTAAAACAGGCGGGGTCAGTTTTAATACGGTGGTGTCGCCGTTAAACCCTTTTTCAACAACCACTCCTTTCAGTGTAAATGCCAGTTGATTCATATCCGCTTCACTAAGCCCGGTATTCCACAGATAGAGCCGGGATAATTTTTTAAGTCCCTTCAGCTTATGAATATCCTCTTTTTTAACCACCGTGCCGGACAGGGAGAGCTGCCGGAGTTCTTTCAGCTTATTCAGTTCCTCTAAATGAAGCCCGCTGATTGAAGTAAAAGACAGATTCAGTTTGCGCAGGTTGCTGAATTCACTGATTGTTTTCAGTTCTTCATCTTTTAGCGGCATGCCGGTCAGGTTGAGACTTATCAATTGTTTTTTTACATCCAGCAGGTCTTTTAATTGTTCTGTTGTGTAGGCCGGTGCACTGAAAAAAGATGCGCCCAGTGCCGGCGAATTCATCGCCAATGCGGAGACCGACCGGTAATTATTGTTCAGATCTTTTATTTTCGTTTCATCCGCAGCCGTAAAATCATAATCATCCGTTTCAATGGTATTGAACCGGGAATGGGCCATGATCCGGAGCGAATCAGTTTCCGGCAGATCCATTACCCGGGTCTTGAAACCCGCTCCGCTTTTTATCCATAAATACAACAGCTGTATTTCCTGATCCGTAAGTTGTGGTTTTCCTTTTGGCGGCATATGCTTTTTGTCTTCAGGTTCCAGATGCACCCGGTTCAGCAGCAAGCCAAAACCCGCTGCAGTCGTATCCCAGAGTTTTCCGTTCTTTCCCCCTTTTACTAAAAGCGCTTCTGTTTCCATGGATAAATGGCCTTTTGCTTTTTGTGCGTTATGGCAACTCATACATTTTGACTCCAGTACCGGCCTCACCATATCCATATAGACTTCCGCTTCTTCCATCAGCACCGCCTGCGCTTTTTTCTCCGGACTTACCGGGGCCAGTAAATAATTTTCACCATGCGTAATCGTAGCTCCCTGGTGTCCGGTGAGTACTAATAACAGCAGGCAGGCAAGTGATACCGAAATCCTGAATCCGGTGAGACGGTTGATCTTTTCCCTCCAGGCAAACCAACCCAGGCTAAGTAAGGACAGCGTAACACCACCCCATTTATGCCAATTCACCAATGGGGTATCAAATCCTTCTTCTGTGGAAAGAAATAAACCCATGAGTGCACTGATGGCGGCTGTCAAAGCGGAGAATAATAGCAGGGATTCACTGATATGTCTCGTAAATTCATTTTCCGTGGCCCGTTTTCCCATAAACAGCATCCAGGTAATATACAGGATCAGCAGTACCAGCGGGAAATGCAGGAGCATGCTGTGCATGCGGCCGGCCACCTGCAACCAGGCTGGGATGGCCAGCCGGCTTTCAAACAGCAACAGGAATACCAGCAGGCAGTTGAGGGCAAAGCAAATATTGAAAAGCAGGTTCCTGGTGCGTTGCATACTTAATAAATCTTTAATTCATCAATAAATATCCAGGCATGTTGTCCTTTGGCGGCATGCCATGCGGGCATTTCTTTTGGAACCAACAGGGTGATATATAATTGACGGGTCTTTATTTTGGGGATAGCTTTAATCTGCTGGTAGCGGCAATGCGTGCCGGTTGTTTCTTTATCTGTCTTCAGTTGTGCTGTTCCCAGGAGTTGAAGTCCGGTTGCCTTCCGGTTATCGCCTTCTATCCGGATTATTTCCGGCAGGAATATCCAGGCGCTTTCACTTTGTAAAAAATGAAGCAGTACGCTGTTTACTTTTTTTCTTTTACCCAGATCAACGATGATGGAAACCGTATCACATTGATACCCCATCCAGTTTTTACTGCCGGTCTGCGCCACCCCGCCCAGGTTATCAATAAGGGTTTGTTCACCATTTCCGGGGTAGGCAGCATGGGGTAATGTATACTTCAGTGATTTAATTCGTTTGCCATTTTTGATGAAGGTTGCAACGGCTGTTTCAGATGGCAGAAAAGCGGCACCAAAGGCTTTTGCTTTCAGTATGGTCAGGTTTTGAGTAATACTTACCGGGCCGGTATAAACCGGATCAGTTAGAGTTGGCTCCTGGCCATTCAGGGTATAATGGACCGTGGTTCCTTCCTGCGCAAATTTTATTTCGGCTACCGTTTTATTTTCAAAGAACACGGAGGGGTATTTCAGTAATGGAGGAGCCAGCTGAAATAGTTCCTGGCTATACACGGGCCGGAAACTGCAGACCAATAATAATATCAGCAGGGAATTCCTCATCGGACCGGCTTTAATTTATAAGGATAAGCCTGTCCCGAATTCCATTGGGCCACATAGAGGTTCTCCTCATCATCAATGCATACATCGTGCGGGTATTGAAAGGCCTTTATCGTCTGGTACATTTCATCGGCCATCGTCCCTTTGTAGTCCGGTTCGCTGCCTGCCAGGTTGGAGATCACCTTATTGTTTTTGTCCAGTATAGTTATAAAACCGGATTGCTGCCATAAACGGCTATTGCTTTGCAATACGGCGGCATATAAATAATCGCCATGAATCACGGGCCGGCAAACCCAGGCGCCCGGAACGGGAATCGTATCAAGATACCGGCCATCAGTTGTATAACGTTTGAAAGCCTGTTCTTCCCTCGATGTCACAATCAGTACCGGGTTGTTTTTATCCCGGTTATCATAACAGACGCCGTGTGCATTTTTTAAATGTTTTTCCGCTGTACCCCGGCCGCCCCAGTGCCGGATATACTCTCCTTTAGTATTGTATTGTATAATAAAGTCCTTGCCATAGCCATCTGCAACATAAATATCGCCATTGGGTGCAATGGTAGTTTCCGTAGGAATATATTCTTCTTCTTTACTGTATTCGCCGGTTTCCTTCGGATAGTTCAGGGTGAGTAATATGCGGCCATCCAGTGTGGTTTTAATCACCTGGTGCCGGTTGTTATCGCAGATAAACAGCACATCTTCCCCGTTTTCATTGAAGAGGGACAGTCCATGTCCGCCCGGATATTCATGACCCCAGCTGCTGATCAGCTTCCCCTTTTTATCATAAATGATAATATTGTTTTT
>JAKQJH010000035.1 GCA_029561255.1 Bacteroidota bacterium
ATTGCTTCGGAAAGAAGTGCTATTGTTTCCCAACTTTCAAAGATCTTTTGCCGTTTTACCAGCACCCCGTTTTTGATTGGGAGTGCAAAGGTAAGGGCTTTTTTATTTCTACCAAATTTTTCTTCATTTTTTTCGAAAAAACTTCAGAAGCTTTTGGACTGAAAATCAACTTGTTTAGTGAAGAACTGACCCGCTTTTTTGGAAGCGGACGGCAAAGGTAGGGGTTTGTTTATTACCAGCAAATTTTATTGCTGATTTTTCTTCAAAACTTTCTTCCTTTTATCCTTCAAAACCTTCAGAGAACTACCCGTTTTTTCAAGCGGGTTGCAAAGATAAGGGCGCCCTGTTTACTAACCAACGATTTTCACCAGAAATATCAACCCGGATTTTGAAATGCAGTACTGATGCAGGTTTTCAGCGAAAAAAACTTTGAAATTTTCTGCCCGAACCCTCCTTTTTAGGGCATTTACCGGACTTCTTACACCCGAAAATGGGCAAATCAGGGCTTATTCACAGCACTGTAAAAGTTCTGAATCGACGTCCGGCCCCCGAAAAAAATCAGTATAAACTACTACAAGTGAGCCCGATGACTCTTTTACAGTAAAGAAATGATCGGCGGAGAATTCAAAAAAACTGCAGGAAATGGCTTACTGATCAAAATAACCCACCGGATAATTGACCCGGATAAGAAATAACCCATGCGGCGGTACCGCAAAACTGGCTTTCGTACAATCCCGTGCCTCAATAATCGATCGGAATTCATCCAGATTGATCTTACCCCGCCCAACTTTAAGCATGGTGGCGGTCAGCGCCCGGACCATCCCCCTTAAAAACCGGTTACCTTTTACCCGATATACCAGGCAAGGGCCTTCCTCCACCCACTCACTGAGTTCCAACCGGCATTTAAAGGTCTTTACCTGCGTATTCCGCTTGGAAAAAGAAGTGAAGTCTTCATACTCCTTCAGGATGCATGCCGCTGCCTGCATGCGCTCCAGATCGATGTGGTAAGGGAAATAGTAGGCCCGGTCCTGCAGGAAGGGGTCCTTGGACCGATAGATAAAGTACTTGTATTCGCGGCTGACTGCATCAAATCGGCAATGTGCCTCCGCCCCCTTGGCGATTAGCTTATGCAATACAATATCGCGGGGCAAGATGGCATTCAGCTTATAGACAAACTGCGGATGCAACGTGCCGTCAAAGTCAAAATGAAAATAATTCTGCAAAGCATGTACCCCGGCATCGGTGCGGGAGGAACCCGTCAGACTGACCGGCTCCCGTTGTAATACGGCGATTGCTTTCTCCACTTCGGATTGTATCGTTACGGCATTTTCCTGTGACTGGAACCCACTGTAATCAGTGCCTTTGTATGCTATTTCCAGGAAGTAACGGGACATGTAACAGATAGTAGTTAGTAGATAGTAGTTAGGAGTCAACAGCCTTGAACCTGTTCAATACTCAACGTATGATGGCCTTGAACCGATTGATATAATAGGGATCTTTTAATTCGGATTCAAGGGTGGCAAAAGCGGCTTTGTCGGCTGTGTATTTATAGGCCGCATCAAAGAAATTGTACTTGGCCTCATCGTTGAGGAATAAAGCACTCAGATTCTTCAACTGCGCAGCCGTAAAACATTTCTGCCTGAAATATTTCTTCGCCTGGCTGATCATCTCCTCATCCCCTTCTGATGCTGCCATTGATTTACGAAGGGCAAAAAAATCGGCCTCAGTAGCTGTCTCCGCACAGGGAGCTGCCGCCACCGTTTTATCAGCCGGCTTATCCGCCGGTACAACCGGTTGCTCTTCTGCTTTCACTTCCGCCACCGGCTTAACGGGTTCTGCGGGTTTTGCTTTTTCTTCAACCACCGGAGTTTTTTCGTCCGGCTTGGTTGCTGTAGCCTGAATTTCTAAAAACTTCTTTTCAACTTTAGGTGTTTCTTTCACCAGGGCTACCACCTGCTTCGGATTTGGAATCAGTAAACGAATAGTATCAATCTTCCCTCCTTCCCATGTATCCAAAAACACCAAACCAAACCCTTCGGTGGTTGAACTCTCTGATCGTTTGGTTACGACTGAACGTTTATACAGCACTTCTGTCACAGCTTCGGTTTTTACCGGGCTATTATCCACGGGAATTACTTTTTCCTGATCAGGTGCCAATTTCGGTTCTTCTTTTTTTGTTTCATTGACAACCGGGGGAACAACCGATGCTTTTGTTACAGTATCAGGAATGACGGGTGATTTTATTTCCGGTTCCTTCACGACAATGACCGGCTCCTCCTTCTTTTCATCCTTACTAACAACAATCGGTTCGGCTTTTGCCGGAATGGCTTCAATTTTTACCGGGGGAACTTCTTCTTTTTTCTCAGTGATTAATTTGGGAGTTTCCACCACCGGGACAATTGCCACCTGCTTCGGGTCCTCGGTTGCAACTGGCATTTGGGGTTCTGTTTTAGGCTGTTCTATGGCCACCGCATCTGGTTTGACCACCGGCTTTATCTCCTCTGCTTTGGGTGCCGGAGGATTTTCCCGCAGAGAGGGATCTCCGGTGGCTTTGGATAAAAGTTCAGTAAATGGAGAAACTTGTTTTCCCGCCGTTGCCTGTAGCTGTACGGCCACTGGAACTGTTTCTGAATACTGTACTGTCAGGCGCTGCAAGTCAAAAAGTCCCCACCCCTTTTCTCCAAAATCCTTCAACAGAAATCCATGATCCTTCTGTTCCGTCCTGACCGTAAATACCTGTTCGCGAATGCCTGGTTTAATAAAACCAATTGTGATAGTATAAGTAGTATCAACCAAACGAGATAGAATCAGGTAGCCGCTGGCAGATGAAGAATGTACTTTCCCATTCAGCTTTAAAAAAAATGGCTGCGCAGGTTCTGCCTGCAGGTACATAAAATACACTTTCTGGGCAGATGCGGTCATAAAAAAAACCGCCAGCACTATCAAAAAGATAAATCGTTTCATACAACCTGATTGGTTCGTAACAAATTTAACTGAATTGGGGGAATATTAGGGAATGGTAAATAGTAAATGGAAAATAGGAAATACAGAGTAGCCTGTCCTTCCCGCCTGTCTACCGTAGTTTTAACGCAGGTAGGAAGCGAAGTGAGGGAGAGGGGCGGAACACAAGGACTTGTTAAAGCTGGTAACCTTCCATCCAAAAAGCATGTCTGATGGCAGGCGAATCACCTAATTTTGCCGCCTAAATTCAACTATTATTTATGAAGAAAGTATTGCTTTCCGTTCTTTTTCTCCTGGCTGGAATTACCATGATGGCACAGCCCAAACCACCGGCTGATACGGCCTGGAAAAAAGAATACCGGGAAACGGCCACCCGGATCAATAATCTGGTGCATACCAAACTGGAAGTAAAGCCGGACTTCAGCAAATCATGGCTTTATGGAAAAGCCTGGATCACCCTGAAGCCCCATTTCTACGCCACCGACTCGCTGACCCTCGATGCAAAAGGAATGGAGTTTAAAAAAATCACCCTGCTGAAAGGGACGAAACAATTGCCCCTTAAATACACCTATAATGACTGGCAACTGAAAATTCAACTGGATAAAACCTACAAAGCCAGTGAATCCTATACGGTATATATAGAGTACACGGCCAAGCCGGATGAGTTTGAAGAAAAGTATGCTAAGGGCGCCATGCTGGGCATCAAAGGCATGTATTTTATCAATCCCAAAGGAGAAGATAAAAACAAACCCACCCAGATCTGGACACAGGGTGAAACTGAATCCAGTTCCGCCTGGTTCCCTACGATAGATAAAACCCAGCAAAAAACCACCCAGGAACTGACAGTAACCGTAGATAATAAATACGTGACCCTGAGTAATGGTAAACTGATGTCACAAAAGAAAAATGCGGATGGCACCCGGAGCGATTACTGGAAAATGGACCTGCCCCACTCCCCTTACCTGTTCTTCCTCGGGGTGGGTGATTATGCAGTAATTAAAGACAGCTGGAGAGGCAAGGAAGTAAATTACTATGTGGAAAAGGAATATGCCTCCGTTGCGAAGAAGATCTTTGGTAACACCCCGGAAATGATGAGCTTCTTTTCAAAAATTACCGGCGTGGATTTCCCCTGGATTAAATATTCCCAGATCACCGGACGTGATTATGTGGCAGGTGCTATGGAAAATACCACCGCCACCATTCACCAGGAAAGTGCCCAGCAGGATGCGCGGGAACTGGTGGATGGCAATAACTGGGAAGGAACCATTGCGCACGAGCTTTTTCACCAGTGGTTCGGTGACTATGTAACCGCAGAAAGCTGGAGTAACCTGACCGTTAACGAGTCCTTTGCGGATTACAGCCAGACCCTGTGGGACGAATACAAATATGGAAAAGATGCCGGAGATGCTGAAAATTACCAGGGCATGCAAGGCTACATTATGAGCGGCAGTGATAAAAAAGACCTGGTCCGTTTTCACTATAAAGACCGGGAAGATATGTTTGATGCGGTGAGCTACCAGAAAGGTGGACGTATCCTGCATATGCTGCGCACGTTTGTAGGTGACAGTGCTTTTTTTAAATCGCTGAACAATTACCTGACGACGAATAAATTCAAATCTGCGGAAGCACACCAGCTGCGCCTGGCCTTTGAAGAAGTAACCGGACGTGACCTGAACTGGTTCTTTAACCAATGGTATTTCGGCAGCGGACATCCGCAGGTGGATATTAGTTACCAATACAACGATACCACGGGTATTGCCAACATAATCGTAAAGCAAACCCAGAAAACCAAACTCTTCACCCTGCCCCTGGCCATTGATGTCTATACCGGTGCGGAGAAAACCCGTTTTAATGTATGGTCAAAAAATGCGGCCGATACATTCAGCATCCCATACAAGACCCGTCCGGACCTGATCAATGTGGATGGCGATAAAGTGATGTTATGGGTAAAGAAAGACGCCAAGACCCTGGATAATTATATTCACCAATATAAATATGCCGGTAAATATATGGATCGCCGCGAAGCCATTGATTTTGCCGCAAAGAACCAGACGAATCCAAAAGCAGTTGATCTGCTGAAAACCGCGCTGAATGACCCTTATAAAGGACTTCGCGGATTTACCATCAGTAAACTGGACCTGAAGAAAGACGCCGTAAAAAAAATGGCAGAGCCTGTACTGGCTGATATGGCAAAAAATGAAAAAGCAGCTACCGTAAAAGCGTCGGCGATTGACCGCCTGGCTGAATTTGGCAAGAAAGAATATACAGACCTGTTCAAAGCGGCGGTAAATGACTCGTCCTACTCTGTGGCCGGGAATGCCCTGAATGCATTGATCAGTGTTGACCCTGAAGCCGCCGCGCCAATTGTAAAGAAACTCTCCGGGACACCCATGAAAGGAATTTTACAGTCTGTGGTAATGAGTGAGATTCTCAAGTCAGGGGATGAATCAATGGCCGATCAGATCATCGGTGATTTCTCAAAAATGCCACTCGGACAGGGAAAATTTGAAGCCTTGAACGGCATGACCACTTACCTGGCCGCGATAAAAAATACAGAAAAGATAAAATGGGGTGTGGATGAAGTGGTGAAGTTCCGCGAACAAGTGCCGGAAAACTTCCGCAGTCAGACCGATCCTTTTATCAACAGCATGGTGCTGAAAGGCATCCTGGCCGCCAAGGGCAAACAATTAAAGGAAACACCGGATGATAAAGCGCTGGCTGAACTGGTGGAATATATCAAGGCCAAGTTGCCTGAGGCGGATAAGAAAGGATTCTGAGGAAGTAGTGAGTAGTGAAATGTCATTAAAGTAAAGTGCCCTCCGAAAATCGGAGGGCACTCTTATTTGTAAAGTATTTTTTATTCTATCAATTGATAAATATTCTTAAGAGGGGCTGTTGACTACTAACTACCGACTACTTTCTACCGACTAGCTTACCAGCTGCCGCTGGCACCACCACCGCCTCCGCTTCCCCCACCAAAGCCTCCAAAACCACCGCCACCACCGCCACCGGACCATCCACCACCGCCTGACCAACCACCACCGCCAAAACCTCCTAATCCGCCAAATCCGCGATACCCGCCACGGGAGACATAGGTTCCCCCCTTCCCACCACCGCCAAATACCAGGATCAGTATAATGACAATAAAGATTATCATACCTGTTGAAATGCCCTTCTTCTTGGAACCGTAGTTTGCCGACGGTTTATACTCGCCTGCGGACGCTTTGATAATGGCATCTGTTCCCTTATCTAAACCCCGGAAATAATTATTTTCCTTGAATGCAGGAACGATCTCCTCATCAATTATATGTTTTGCCGTAACATCCGGCACTGCACCTTCCAAACCATAGCCTACTTCGATCTTTATTTTTCGGTCGTTCTTCGCTACCAGGATCACGATCCCGTTATTCTTATCCTTAATACCAACGCCCCACTGCCTGACAATCTGCAAAGCCACTTCATCTACCGAATAGCCCCCTATGGTGGGTATTATGACCACCGCCACCTGATTGGAGGTGCTATCGTCAAAAGCGACTAGTTTGTTTTCCAGGGTCTGACGTTGTGCATCAGTCAAGGTGCCAGTAAAATCGTTTACCAGCCTGGGGGGATTGGGTTTTGCAGGTACGATCTTATCAATCTGAGCGGATGCCCAGATTGATAAGATCATAGAAATTGTCAGTAGGAGATTCTTCATGTTGATTAACGGCCAAACACGATTTCGTCGGGCAGCTCATTTTTATCGGTTTCCTTATCATAAGGGAAATGCGTTTGCAAAGCATCCCCTATCTGGATCACGGCATCACCAATGGCTTTCGCATAATTATCAGCGTTAAACTGTGCCAGCATTTCCTTCACTACATTGTCCCAATATTCAACGCCCACTTTTTGATGGATACCTTCGTCTCCAAAGACCGCAACCTGCCGGTCCTTAATGGCGACATATACCAATGTAGCGTTACGTTCTTCAGTCTGGTTCATCTTAAGGCTGAAAAATATCTCCTGGGCCCGGTCAAGTGCATTCATGAAACGACAGCGGCTTTCCACAAAAACCCTGACCTCACCGCTTGTGCGTTGTTCGGCATGCCTGATCGCTTTGACGATAAGCCGGTTGCTTTCCTCGTCTAAAAGAGATTTCTTCTTCCAGAAAAAAAAGTTCACTAAGTTTTATTTTAATTAGTTGAAATCAACTTTAGTGTCTTCAGACCCTTCTGGCGCTTTATAGTTGTCTTTTTGTTTGAAGCCAAACCAACCGGCGATCATGCTGGAAGGGAATCGTACAATTTTCTGATTGTAGTCTGTGATCGCATTGTTCCAGTCATTCAAAGCCACTGTTACACGGTTCTCTGTACCTTCCACCTGGGCCTGCAGGTCCCTATAAAGCCCTGTAGCCTGTAATGTCGGGTAAGCTTCAATGTTGATATTCAGTGCAGAGCGACCGATCGCATTCAGCTGGCGGTCAGCTGCTGCTACTTGTTCGGGGCTTGAACCCTCACTAATATTCGGTACACGGGAACGCATCTGTACAATTTTGATCAGCGTCGTGTCTTCGTTTTTAGCCGCTCCTTTGATTGTGTTTACCACGTTCTCATAAAGCTTGGCTTTCCGATTGTACTGGGTCTGCACCAAACCCCATTTGCCTTTAATATCCGTTTCTGCGGAGGCTAAGCCATTCCGGACATTACAGCCCCATACGAATAACATCAGAAACAATGCAACTATTCCAAGTAAGAATACATTACGGGTTCCTTTCATTTTACTGAGTTTTTGATTTGATACTAAAATTAGTGCTTTTGGGAAATACAGGAGGGGATTTTCGGTAAGTAAAACTAGATTGCCGGTAAAAGGCCCTGCGGGGGCGGCAAAGAGTTCAAATGAGGAGAAAAAAGAGAAAAGAGGGCGTGATTAGGTTAAAGCCACTCAAAGATTTAAACGCTGAAACTTCTAAAACACTTAGCCACCGCGGGTTGGTAAACGACTCTCCAAATTAATTAAGGCCTCTCATTTAACTCTTTTTCTCCTTTGACCTCTTTGCCAAGAAAAACCTCCCCAAAAGGAAGGTTTCAATGCTATTTGTGTCGTCCCGCTTTGAGGACTACGAACTTCTAACTACTATCTACTAACTAGCCCTGTACAGCAGCAATTCCAGGCAACACTTTCCCTTCAAAGTACTCCAGCATCGCCCCACCACCCGTGGAGACGTAGCTGACTTTGTCTGTAAAGCCGAACTGGTTAACTGCTGACACGGAATCACCACCTCCCACCAGGGAGAAGGAGCCGTTTTGGGTGGCTTCTGCAATAGCTACAGCAACAGCCTTGGTACCTTTCTGGAATTTTTCCATTTCGAAAACGCCCATCGGACCGTTCCAGAGAATGGTGCGGGATTTGTGGATCACTTCGGCGAAAATACCTTCAGCTTTTGGACCGATATCCAGTCCCATCCAGCCATCAGGAATGGCGTCGCTGGGACAAATTTTTGTGTTGGCATTGGCATCAAACTTATCGGCAATCACGGAATCTTCGGGCAGGTGGATACTCACGTTGCGCTGTTTGGCTTTTTCCAGGATTTCAAGAGCCGTTTGCAAACGATCCTCTTCGCAAAGTGAGTTACCTATTTTTCCGCCACGGGCTTTCATAAAGGTGTAAGCCATGCCACCGCCGATGATGATATCAGTGGCTCTTTCGAGCAGGTTCTCGATAATTAAAATTTTATCGCTCACTTTGGCACCACCGATGATGGCAACAAAGGGTTTTTCTGCCGCATGTAATACTTTCTCGGCGCTGCTTACCTCTCCTTCCATCACATAGCCAAAGAGTCTTTTTTCCGGCTGGAAGAATTTAGCAATCACGGCAGTGGAAGCATGAGCCCGGTGGGCTGTACCAAAGGCATCATTTACCCAAACATCACCCAGGCGGGCCAGTTTACCGGCAAAAGCTTCGTCACCCTTTTCTTCT
>JAKQJH010000102.1 GCA_029561255.1 Bacteroidota bacterium
TCAATGTCCACCACTTTATCAAAAAAGCCTTTGGCATGAAAGCCGGCCACATCCTGCTGTCCGTTGATCGTTTCATCCCCGATTTCTTCTTTGGTCAGAAAGCGCTTATTGCCGAACGTATATTCGATTTTATTCCGGTAGTACCTTGTTTCAGCCGCACCCAGGATGGGTTGTATCGGGGGCAGGGGCACTTTCCCGATCCGCTGAAGCACATCGGAAACCTGCTTGCTTTTATACTGCAGTTGTTTTTCATAAGGCAGCATCTGCCATTGACAACCACCACATACCCCGAAATGGGAGCAGAAGGGCTTGACCCGTTCGCCGGAGAACTCATGGATCTTCAGCACCATGCCTTCAGCCCAGTCCTTTTTGTTCTTCAGGAGGCGCACATCCACCAGGTCTCCAGGCACTACGCCTTCCATAAAAATGACTTTCCCGTCTACCCGGGCCAGGCTCTTTCCTTCGGCGGCATAGTCATCCACCCGGACATTTTGCAATACGATATTTTTCTTCTTTTTTCTCACGCCGCAAATATACCTAAGCGGCCCCGCCCTGCCGCCGGAATTTTCCTTTCCCCAGGCAACGAATTGTCCGTCTTTATCCTCTTAATCAACGATTTTCGCAGGGTCTCTTTCGGGGGCTGCCCAATTTTAATATCTTTACCGGATTCAACAGATTATGAAAAAAGCATTGATTTTTACGGGACTCCTTTGGTCACTGGTAGCTGCGGCGCAAACCGGGTATGAGATCAACGTGACCTTTAAGCCCTTTAAAAACCAGTATATCTACCTGGGTCATTATTTTGGTAAAAGCTATCCCATTATCGATTCGGCTATGCTGGATGAGAACAGCCAGGCCAGTTTTAAAGGCACAAAGGCCTTATCGGGAGGCATCTATCTGGTTGGCTATCCCAATAAGGCCGGTTTTTTTGAAATCCTGATCGATAAGCAACAGCATTTTTCAGTGGTGGCCGATACCGCTACTATCGCTAAAGGGGCCAGTTATGTTAATTCCCCCGATAATGTACTTTTCACGAACTATCAGCAACGGATGTCGGCTTTTGGGAGAGCGATCAGTGGCCTGCAGGCACAGCTGAAAGTGGCTGCTAATAAAGCGGATTCTGCGAAAATCACCGAAGCACTTACGGCAGAAGACAAACAGGTAGGCAACTATCGGGAGGAACTGATCAACAACAATCCGGATGCCCTGCTGACCACCTTGCTGATCTGTATGCGTGAACCCGAACTGAAAGGCGCGTTGAAGAATCCGGCAAACAAAGCGGATTCCACGGAAGCTTATAATTATTTCAAATCCCATTTCTGGGATGGCGTGAATTTCTGGGACGGACGACTGGCCTTTACGCCGTTTTTTGAGGAAAAACTGGAGAAATACTTTAGCCAGCTGGTACTGCCGCATCCGGATACGGTGATAAAAGAAATTGACCGGATGCTCAGCTATGCCAGTATCAACGAGGAAATGAACCGTTTTCTCCTGGTGAAGTTTATTAACCGTTACCTCAATCAGAAATACATGTGGGAGGATGCGGTTTTTGTACACCTTTTTGAAAAATATTTCTCTCAGAAAACCTATTCCTGGCTCAATGAAGCGGGTAAGAAAACAATCACAGAAAGAGCCTATAGCCTGATGGCGAATATCCTCGGTACACCGGCATCGGATATTGAACTGAATAATACGGAAAACAAGCCGGCATCACTTTATAGCACAAGCGCCAGTTTTACGATAGTGGCCTTCTGGGATCCCACCTGCGGACATTGCAAGGAAGTGCTGCCGAAACTGGATTCCTTTTACCGCAGCAAATGGAAGGCCGACGGATTGAAGATCTTTGCAGTTGCCAAGGAAACCGAAGGCACCAAGGCTGACTGGCTGAAGTTTGTAAAAGACAATAAGCTCACCGCCTGGACTCATGTTTACTATTCAAAAGAGGCGGATAAAGCCAGAACGGACAATGGGATACCCGGGTATTCTCAGTTATATGATGTGCAGTCATTCCCTACTTTATATTTGCTGGACAAAGACAAACGAATTATCGCTAAAAAACTGACCTATCAGCAGCTGGATGAAATTATTCAGTTGAAAAAGAAAGGGCAGTAGTGTTTAAAATCAGATCCGGTATGAACAGAAAAAACCTTCTCCTGCTGTTGTTATGCGGCAGTATGCTTCAGGCATCCACGCAAACCCTATTTACTTACGGACCGTACAAAGCGGATGCAAAAGATTTCTTAAGAGCCTTCAATAAGAATAACATGAATGTCGCGGGCAACAAGTCCCTGGCGATGAAGGAGTACCTCGATTTATATATCAAATCAAAATTAAAAGTCAGGGAGGCTTATGAAAGAAGGTATGATACCCTGATCACGATCCGCACCGAGGTGGAAAACCTGCGGGCCCAGATTGCGGATGGATTCATGACCGATCCGGAAATCATCAACCGGTTGCAGAAAGAAGCCTTTCAACGCAGCCTGAAAAATATACGCGTCGCTCATATTTTTATTGCGTTCCGGAATAGTATGGGTGTTACGGATACCTTGGTGGCCCAGAAAAAGAAGGAGCAGTTGATGGCCCGGCTTCAGAAAGGGGAGGAGTTTGGTAAACTTGCAAAAGAGTTTTCGGATGATCCCTCTGTCAAAACAAATAACGGGGAGATCGGTTATATCACGGTCTTCACCCTGCCCTATGATTTTGAAAATGCCATCTATGCCACAGCTCCTGGTAAAGTAACCGTACCAGTCCGCTCCAAAATCGGGTACCATATTTTTAAAAACCTGGAAGAAAAAAAATCGCCCGGAAAAATGAAAGCCCGCCAGATCCTGCTGGCATTTCCGCCGGATGCTACTGTTCAGGTAAAACAACAATTGGCCCGCCTGGCTGATTCTCTACACAAACGCCTGCTGGCCGGTGATGCTTTCGCCACGCTGGCCACCAGTTTCAGCAATGATTATATCAGTGCCGCGAATGGAGGGTTGATGCCCGATATATCCGTTGGGCAGTATGATGCGTTGTTTGAAAAAAATCTTTGGGCCCTGTCAAAAGATGGTGCGATCAGCAAGCCCTTTCAGACCAGTCATGGCTGGCATATCCTGAAGCGGGAATCCGTTAAGCCTGTTATTACTGATGCCAATAATAAAGACAACCTGCAGGAATTACAGCAAAAGATCATTGCAGACAGTCGCTGGAAAGCATCAAAGGATCATATTTACAAACAGGTCAGGGATAAAGCCGGCGTTAAACTGCTGCTGAATAATGAAGCGGGATTCCGGGCCTATTCCGATAGTATACTGGATCGTCTGCCCATGCAGGAAGCCGGCCGTTTGTTCACTCCTTCCACCCCGGTATTCACGATCGGTACTGAAGTGTATGATCTGGCTGCCTGGTTCAATTATGCCAGTGTGTACCGGTTCCGTACCGACGGGTCAGGTGCCAAAGCCCATGAGCTGGTGAAAGAAGAATGGCTGCAGCATGCCATGTTCGAATATTATAAAAAGCACCTGGAAGAATTCAATGAGGAATTCCGCAGCCAGATGGCTGAGTTCAGGGATGGTAATCTCTTTTTCGAAATCATGCAACAGGAAGTCTGGACCAAAGCACAAAGTGACACTGTCGCTCTCCAGGCTTTATATGAAAAGAATAAAAAACAATATACCTGGCAGCAGAGTGCGGATGTGGTGATTTTCTTTTGTTCAGATCCTGCGGTGGCTCAGCTCATCCATGATAAAGTAAAAGCCAATCCGGCCGGCTGGAAGAATATCACCGATCAGTATTCCGAGAAAGTGCTGGCTGATTCGTCGCGTTATGAATGGAGCCAGATTCCTAATCTGAATAAGCAGGTACCTAAAGCCGGTATGATGACGGCACCAGTAATCAATCAAACAGATAATACCGCCTCCTTTGCCTATATCTTTAATGCTTACCCGCAATTGCTGCAACGCAGTTATAGTGAGGCAAAAGGAATTGTGATCAACGATTACCAGGCGATCCTGGAGAAAGAGTGGGAGGAAGTGCTGAAGAAGAAGTACCCGGTGAAGGTGGAGGAGAAGGTGTTGGCGGAGATTGCTAAATAAGGTACAGCCCTGCGGGGCGGCAAAGAGTTCAAAAGAGAATACAAGGAGGAAAAAGAGGTCGTGATAAGGGAAAAGTATAATAAAAAAGCTCCAGCCAGTTGGTTGAAGCTTTTTTTATTTCATTTACTATTGTTCTGAATGGTCAGTAATCAGCGACTATCTATTAGAAAAACCCTTCCATTATCACGCCCTCTTTTTTCTCTTTTAAAAAACTCTTTTGACCTCTTTAGCGCCGCCCGCAGGGCCTTTATATCTCCTTCACCACTCCCGCCACCAGCAATGGCCGTCCCAGTGTATAATAATGAAGCACCGGCACACCCGCTTTTTTCAGCTCACGGGATTGCATCAGCAGCCATTCGGCACCCACTTTCTCCACGTCCTCGTCGGTTTTGCAACGGAGTACTTCGTTAGAAAGATCCGGAGGCAGGTCAATATGGAAGGTCTTGGGTAATACAGTCAGTTGTTTTTTAGAATAGATCGGTTTCAGTCCCGGGATGATGGGCACATTGATACCGATGTCGCGGCAGGATTTGACAAAGGCATGGAATTTCGCATTGTCAAAAAACATCTGTGTAATGATATAATCGGCGCCCAGGTCTACTTTCTGCTTCAGGTATTGCATATCGGTGTCCATATTCGGCGCTTCAAAATGTTTTTCAGGATAGCCAGCCACCCCCACACAGAAATCGGTTTTATGGGTGCCTTTCAGCTCATCTTCCAGGTAAATTCCTGCATTCAGGTTCACCACCTGTTTCAGCAGGTCGCTGGCAAATTTATGCCCCCCGGGTTCCGGTTCAAAGGCCGTTTCGTTTTTAGCCGCATCGCCGCGGAGTACCAGCACATTGTCAATGCCCAGGTAGCGGAGGTTGATCAGGGCATCTTCGGTTTCATTGATGCTGAATCCGCCGCAGATCAGGTGAGGTACCGTATCCACATTGTACTTATTCATGATTGCCCCGCAGATACTTTCGGTGCCGGGGCGTTTTCTGACCACTACTTTTTCAAAATTGCCGTCCGCTTTTTTCTTAAAAACGTGCTCACTGCGGTGATAGGTAACATTGATAAAGGAGGGTTTAAACTCCATTAAGGGGTCCAGGTGTTTATACAGGGCTTCAATGCCCTTCCCTTTGAGCGGGGGCAGTACTTCAAAGGAAATCAGGGTGTCTTTGGCCTGGCTGATATGGTCGGTTACCTTCATATGTTTACAAAATGATTGCAAACATACAAAAGGGGATAGGTAAATGCAAACTATATCAGTGATAACAAAGCTGGTATATCCGGCGATTTTCAGACATTTTAGCAAAGTTTTTAAAGGTATTTACATCAGGAAGGCGTAATCTCCGGACCTTACGTTTATTTTTGCAGCTATGGCAATTACCATCCGCACCGAACAACTGGTTAAAAAATACGGCACCCGCACCGTGGTCAACCATGTTTCCTTTGATGTGAAGCAGGGCGAGATCGTGGGCTTACTCGGACCCAATGGAGCGGGCAAAACCACTTCCTTTTACCAGGTGGTGGGTCTGGTTAAGCCGGATGAAGGCAAGGTTTTCCTGAATGACCAGGATATCACCGCCCTGCCCATGTATAAAAGGGCCCAGATGGGTATTGGCTATCTGCCGCAGGAAGCTTCGGTGTTCCGGAAGCTCAGCGTGGAAGATAATATTTCGGCGGTGCTGGAAATGACCAAACTCTCCCGCAAGGAACAGAAAGAAAAGCTGGAGTCCTTATTAAATGAATTCCGGCTTCAGCACGTTCGGAAAAGTAATGGAGATGTACTGAGTGGCGGGGAGCGTCGACGAACCGAAATCGCCAGGGCCTTATCAGTAGATCCCAAGTTCATCCTGCTCGACGAACCCTTTGCCGGGATCGACCCGATTGCCGTGGAAGATATTCAGGCCATCGTAGCCAAATTGAAATACAAGAATATCGGCATCCTGATCACCGACCATAATGTAACCGAAACACTTTCCATCTGCGACCGCGCTTACCTGCTGATCGAAGGAAAGATCTTCAAACATGGTACTGCAGAAGAGCTCGCAGACGATGAACAAGTAAGAAAACTGTACCTCGGACGGAATTTTGAGTTGAAACGGAAAGATTGGCTCCACGAAGAAGCACTGAGTGAAGTTGGCAGTCGGCAGTCGGGAGTCGGGAGTCGGGAGTCAGGAGTCGGGAGTCAGGAGTCTTTATACAAAGAGCCGGAGGTGTCATCTGAAAACAAGCGCTTACTTTCATTTGCCGAGCATACTCAGTTTAAAACAATAGAATTACTCAAGGTGGTGAAGCCGCTAACTTCCTTGTTTTCTGGAGCAGTCAAACAGAATGTCGACCTGAATGCACCGGAGTATATGACGCAGGTAAATGAACTGAAAGCTTCGCTTATCAGCTATGCTGCATTACATCAACATGAGGAACTAATGATAAAAGCGCAGGCCCTGCCTGTACTTAAGTTTGATGAGTATAAGAATATTTTCAGGGCTGATGATTTCGCAAGTGTTTTCACAAGCCTTGCAGGAGGTCTCTTGAAAAGCATAACATCACTCTTTAATAAGAGAAAACTCAGGGAACTGGAAAAGCATCTGACCAATGTTGAATCCTGTCTGGGGTCGTGTATATTATATTTAAAAGCACATAACTGATCTGTTATGCAAGTCAAGGTCATCGCTTTCGACGCCGACGATACCCTTTGGGTGAATGAGCCTTATTTCCGGGAGACGGAGGATAAGTTCTGTGCCCTGCTGGAGGATTTTCTGCCGGCACATTCGATCGCAAAAGAACTCTACATAACAGAAACAAAGAATATTCCGCATTATGGATATGGTGTAAAGGGCTTCATGTTATCCATGATTGAAACCGCATTACGGATTTCGGATCATACGGTTTCTCCGCAGGTGTTGGAAAAGATCATTGAATACGGGAAAGAATTACTGGAGAAGCCGATTGAATTACTCGATGGCGTGGTGGAAGTCTTGCAGCAACTCAAAGGACATTATCGCCTGGTAGTGGCTACCAAGGGCGATCTGCTGGACCAGGAACGTAAGCTGAAAAAATCAGGACTGGAACATTATTTCCATCATATCGAGATCATGAGTGATAAACAGGAATCGGATTATCAAAAACTGATCCGTCACCTGGATATTCAACCCGATGAGTTCCTGATGATCGGTAATTCCCTCAAATCAGATTGTATGCCGGTGCTGGCCATCGGCGGTCATGCCGTACATGTACCTTATCATACCACCTGGGTGCATGAACAGATCGATCATACGCTGGATCACCCCAATTTCCGGGAGGCGGAACTGATAAAAGATATCCTGCCCTCCCTGCTTTCCTGATAAATTCGTTTATTTGTTGCCTGTTCTCTTAAGATCGCAATCGTTCGTGTCATACTGAGTAGACGGCTTTGAAAAATCTTCAGGTTTTAAGATGAGTAATCTGCCGGCGTATCGAAGTATGACTAAAGAAATCAAGTATGGATTATCATCAGTTGCCTAAAATAGAATTGCACCTGCATCTCGATTGCAGTCTCAGCTATAAAGTAGTACAACAAATCGATCCGGCTGTGAGCTACGAGGATTATTGCCATTCCTTTATTGCGCCGGCGCGTTGCACCGACCTGGTGGATTATCTTACCCGGGCGGTGAAAGGGTTTGAACTGATGCAGACAAAAGAACAATTGCGGCTGGTGACCCTCGATTTGTTTGAACAACTGAAAGCAGATAACGTAATCTATGCGGAGATCCGCTTTGCCCCCCTGCTGCACCTGGAAAAAGGACTGACGCCGGTGGAAGTAGTGGAAACCGTTAACGCGGCTTTTACTGAGGGTAAGGCGATGACAGGTATGGAAGGTGGGCTGATTCTTTGTACACTTCGTCATTATAACGAAGAGCAGAGTATGGAGACGGTGCAGCTTGTTCAGCAGTTTAAAGGAACCAACGTACTCGCTTTCGATATGGCCGGAGATGAAGCCGGCTATCCGGTGACGGCTCATGTAAAAGCGTTTCAGTTTGCTAACGAACATGGGATACATTGTACCTGTCATGGTGGAGAAGCCAAAGGCCCTGAAAGTGTATGGGAAACGCTGGAACATTTTCACCCAACGCGGATCGGACATGGCGTACGCAGTGCGGAGGATAAACAACTGCTCGATCATTTAGTCAAAAAGGACATTCACCTCGAAGTTTGTCCGACCAGTAATATCCAGACCAATATCTTTCCGGCAATTGAAGAACATGCCGCTGATAAAATTTACCGGCATGGGGTATCTATGAGTATCAATACCGATGCGCGGACCGTAACACCCGTCACCCTGAGCGGGGAATACAATAAACTGCAGGATACCTTTCATTGGACCAACGAACATTTTCTTCGTTGTAACCTCGAAGGCATCCGTCATTCCTTTACAACAGAAGCGGTTAAGCAAAAAATAGCCACCCAGATACAAGAAGCTTATAACAAGCGTTAGCCGATCTAAATCAGTTTTTTCCTTTATTTCCGCTAACGGCCGTCATATTAAGGCTTTTTCTCCTTTTTTATCTTTGTAACATGGAAGAGCGAAGAATTTCCGGCATGGCGGCCGGATGGCTGCTGATCGGACTGATGGGTTTACCAGGTTTTTTCTCCCTGCAGGCACAGACTAAAAGCATCAATACCCAGTACCAATCCTGGATTTCGGTGAACAGTGTATTGAAAATTTCCCCCCAATGGGGCATAATGGCTGATCTGCATAACCGCCGGTATCATTTCATGGAAGAAAATAGTTTCAATTTTGCCCGGGCCGGGGTGCAATACTCTTTTGATAAGCATTTGTCGGTGGCTGCAGGCTATGCACATCTCTGGGCTTACCCGACAACCAAGGACTGGCATACGATTGCCCATGAAAACAGGATCTACCAGCAGTTGCAGTACAGTTCAAAGTGGAAGAGCATCAATATTCTGCAGCGCCTCCGCAATGAACAACGCTGGCAACAGAAAATGGTGAATGATGCCTATTCCGGTCAACTACGTTTTACCGACCGGGTCCGTTACCTGCTTAGCCTCACGATTCCGGTATTTAAGAATAAAAAGCTTCCCGTGCTGGCGCTGGCCGATGAAATCTGCCTGCAAACCGGAAAAGAGGTTGTTTTTAATACGTTTGATCAGAACCGGTTTTTTATTGGTATCCGGGAACAACTTCGTCCTGACCTGAGTTTTGATATGGGTTATATGAAGGTGTACCAGCAAAAGAAATCCGGTTATGAATTTGACCGGAATCACACATTCCGCCTCTTTTTCTATTACAGCCCGCAACTCTATAGGCATTCCGCAACAGCCACCCCAAAATAAGGGGGCCGTAAAGCCATTCTTCGTGATATATCGCATGATTTTCAGGCAAATAATTTTATCTTGCCAGCAATGAATCTGCTCAGTCCTGCCATATCATCACTTGCCCGTATGCGTCTCTGGCGTATCGATGCCTGGAAGCAGAATCCCCTTGATGCCCAGCGGGAAGTGTTGCAGGACCTGGTTACATCGGCCCAATACACCGAGTTTGGCCGGAAATATAATTTCAACCGCCTGTTTAATGTAAAAGCCTTTAAAGAAGCGGTACCCATCCATGAATACGACGATATCAAACCCTATATCGAACGCATCATGCAGGGAGAACAGAATGTGCTCTGGAATACCCCGATCTTCTGGTTTGCCAAAAGCAGTGGCACCACCAGCGATAAAAGCAAATTCATCCCCATCAGTGAGGAAAGTCTGCAGGACGGCCACTATAAAGCATCCAAGGATGTACTGAGTCTGTATTACCAGTTCAATCCGGATTCTAACCTGCTCACCGGGAAGGGTCTCGTGATCGGAGGCAGTCACAATATCAATCCCATGAACACTGAAGCACAATACGGTGATCTCAGTGCCGTATTGTTGCAAAATTCACCCTTCTGGGGTCACTGGCTCCGCACACCCGATCTCAGTATCGCCCTGATGGATGAATGGGAAAGTAAGATTGAAAAACTGGCCGAGAATACGATACATGAAAATGTTACTTCTATTTCCGGGGTGCCCACCTGGACCCTGGTCCTCTTCAAACGGATCCTGGAGATGACCGGCAAACAAACCATGAGTGAGGTATGGCCTTCCCTTGAATTATATATGCATGGCGGCGTTTCGTTTACGCCTTACCGTGATCAATTCAGACAGATCATCGGCAAGGAGATCAACTACCTCGAAATGTACAATGCCAGTGAGGGTTTTTTTGCTGCCCAGGATATTCCCGGACAGGAAGGGATGCTCCTCTTTACCGACCACGGCATATTTATGGAGTTCATGCCGGTCAGTGAGTATGGTAAAGCCAATCCGCAGACCATCGGTTTACAGGACGTGGAACTGGGCCATAATTATGCCCTGGTGATCAGCACCAACGGCGGACTCTGGCGGTACCTCGTGGGCGATACGATTCAGTTTACTTCTATCCGTCCGTACCGGATCAAGGTATCCGGAAGGCTCAAGCATTATATCAACGCATTCGGCGAAGAAGTGATCGTGGATAATTCAGATAAAGCCATTGCGACGGCCTGTGCCAAAACCGGAGCCGTGGTGAATGATTATACGGCGGCACCTGTTTATTTTTCGGCGTCGGCCAACGGGGCGCATGAATGGCTGATTGAATTTGAAAAAGACCCGGACAACCTGGAAACATTTACCCTTGAACTGGATGCCGCCCTGAAAAGCATTAACAGCGATTATGAGGCCAAGCGGTATAAGAGTATTGCCCTGGGGTTGCCCGTGGTGCATGCCTTGCGCAAAGGCGTATTTGCCGAATGGCTGCACAGCAAAGGCAAACTCGGCGGACAACATAAAGTACCACGGCTAAGCAATGAACGGAAATACCTGGAAGAGATCCTCCAATTACAATAAACCATTCTATGCATTTTTTGAAAAAGGGAGTATGGCTGCTTAGTCTGTCTGCCACCCTGCAACTGCACAGCCAGTCACCCGTTAAACTCAAAGACCAACTCATTCAGCTGGAAGGCAATATCCGCTTTACGCTTAAAGTACCGGACTCCTATACCATCAAAGCAGCCTGTGAAGGGTTGAAACGCCCCCGTTTTTTTACAAAAAGTCCGGATGGACGACTCTTCGTGACCGATATGTATGACAGAACGGATAATAAAAAGGGGAAGATCTATATCCTGGATGGATGGAATCCGGTCACTAAAACCTTTGATCAGGTGATCACCTATATGCAGAACCTGCATAATCCCAACCAGGTGGCGTTTTATACCATGAATGGAGAGCATTTTATCTATGTGGCAGAGACAGGCAAACTGACTTACTATCCGTATAAGGCCGGTGATAAAGCACCTTCTTCACCCGGCAAACAAATCGCTTCGTTCCCGGATTATGGATTAAGTTACAAGTACGGTGGCTGGCATCTTACCCGGAGCCTCGCTTTTCATAACAATAAACTTTATGTAAGTGTGGGCAGCAGCTGTGATGCCTGCGTGGAGAAAGAAGAGATCCGGGCCACGATTGTGGAAATGGATCCCGATGGTCAGCACCAGCGCTTCTATGCCCGTGGCTTACGTAATGCGGTGGGACTGCACTGGATCAACAATGAACTCTGGGCCACCAATATGGGACGGGATAACCGGGGACCTGATCAGCCCGAGGAGCAGTTGATGAAGATTGAGAAAGACGCTTTTTACGGCTGGCCCTATTATTACCAGTATAAAAAACAGATCATCGCCGATAAGGATTTCAGGGATTCGGTAAAACCGGCCTGGGTAAAACGTCCGCCACTCAGTAAATGGGCCATCAAGGCACACTCAGCCCCATTGGGTTTTGCTTATTTCAGCGGATTCAAAGACCCCGCACTCAACAATTCATTTATCACCGCCCTGCATGGCAGCACCAGTGTATGGCGGCAACGGGGCAATGCCGTAGTGCAGATGTTACCCAATGGTACGTACCGGGAGATTGTGACGGGCTTTTTGCAGGGCAAGACCGAGGATAAAAGATATGGGCGTCCCTGTGATGTGTTCCAGTGGGACGATCATTCCTTTTTTATCAGCGATGATAAGAACGGGGTGATCTATTATGTGTATATGGAAAAATGAGGGGCAGGTTTGCCATAATTTTCTTTCTTTTGTCAAATATTAAATTACCGATTATGAAATTACTGGAAGGAAAAGTCGCCATTGTTACAGGCGCGGCCCGTGGTATCGGGGAAGGAATTGCAATCAAGTTTGCCGAACAGGGTGCTAACGTAGCTTTTACCTATGTAAGTGACAGCAGCGCGGAGAAAGCCGCCGCCCTTGAAGCTAAGCTGACCGCCATGGGGGTGAAAGCCAAAGCCTATAAAAGCAATGCCGGTGATTTTGCCCAGTGCGAAGCCTTTGTGAATGATGTATTGAAAGAATTCGGAAACGTGGATATCTGCGTCAATAACGCGGGTATCTCCAAAGATAATTTACTGTTGCGCATGACTCCCGAGCAGTGGAATGACGTGATCCAGGTAAACCTGAACAGTGTGTTCTACATGACCAAGCAGGTGATCCGCCCGATGATGAAGGCCAAGTCTGGTGTTATTATCAACATGAGTTCCATCATCGGCGAGATCGGCAATGCCGGTCAGAGCAGTTATGCCGCATCGAAAGCCGGTATCATCGGTTTCACTAAATCTGTGGCCAAAGAACTGGGCAGCCGCAATATCCGTTGCAATGCCATTGCCCCCGGATTCGTGGAAACCGATATGACCAGTTACCTCAAAGACGGTGAAGGCGCCGATAAATATAAAGCGGGTATTCCGTTGGGCAAATTCGCCTCCGCAGAAGACATCGCCAATGTAACCTTATTCCTCGCCAGCGATATGGCTTCGTATATTACGGGGCAGACGATCAGTGTGTGCGGGGGACTGAATATGTAAGTCGGCAGATCGTAGTTAGTAGATAGTAGTCAGAGCATCACTTGACTTTGTAGTTGTGGTCGAATAGTGCAATATTAGTATAAGAGAAAAAATAAAAGTTAAGCATTTATTGTACTCCTGTCCTATTACAGCATTATCCAATAATAACCACTAAGTCAACAGGTGTCCTGACTACTAACTACTAACTACGAACTACTAACTTCCCACGACATCTCTCCGCCCTTCTCATCCTTCAGCAAAATCCCCATCTCTGCCAGCTGATTGCGGATCTTGTCGGAGGTGACGAAATCCTTACGGCCCCGGGCTTCTCTGCGGATATCGATCAGCAGTTGCATTACCCCTTGCAGTTTGCTGTTGTCGGCTTCACTCACACCTTT
>JAKQJH010000135.1 GCA_029561255.1 Bacteroidota bacterium
TTCCACCCGGAATAAAATTATTATTTATACCACGGCCCTGATCATTGTATTGCTGGCCGACCTTTTCAAGGTTTTTCTCGCCGGAAAAATCCGGAACAAACTGACCCCGCATAATATCCATATATTGAACCGGATCAATGGTGTGATCCTGATTATATTCGGACTCGTATTAATCGGCGGAATACTTTTCTATGGTAACTGGCAACACTAATCCCAAGGGTAAGACCTTCTTATTAAAAGCATGGAGATGGACCAAACGAATCTTTCTCTGGCTGTTTATCCTGCAGTTTATATATATTATCCTGCTGCGCTGGGTGAACCCGCCTGTGACCATGACCCAAATGGTCAGCTGGGTCAGCGGACATGGACTGAAAAGGGATTATGTGGACTTCAGTGAGATCTCACCCGCAGCCCGCTTATCGGTGATAGCCTCGGAAGATCAGTTGTTCCCCGACCACAGTGGCTTTGACTGGAAGAGTATTAAAAAAGCACAGGCCTATAATGAACGCAAACCCGGCCGTATCCGTGGTGCCAGCACCATCAGTCAGCAGGTAGCCAAGAATGTATTTCTCTGGCAGGGACGAAGCTGGATCCGCAAAGGACTCGAAGTGTATTTCACCTTCATGATCGAAACTTTCTGGAGTAAACAACGGATCCTGGAAGTCTACCTCAATGTAATCGAAATGGGAGATGGTGTGTTCGGTATTGAAGCGGCCGCGCAGGCATACTTTAATAAACCGGCCAGGAATCTCAGTCGCACCGAAGCCGCCATGATCGCCGCCTGTCTGCCCAATCCGAAAAGATATAAAGTAAAACCGCCCTCGGGTTACATATTGAGCCGGGCTGCTTTTATCCAGCGGCAAATGAATAATCTGGCATTTGATCCGGATGTACAGAAAGTGATCGGGACGGCACCGGAGAAGGTCAATAAATAAACAGGCTGTATTTTTTACTGTTTTGAGTCGGAGGCAGTGATCCGCAATTTACCGATATCATATAATTGTAGAGTCCTGCCGGCAAATCAGGATTAATCGGGATTTTCACCTGTCTTTCCCGTGCTGCTTCTTTTACAGTCATCCCTGTAAAAACATCTTTAACCCATCCCTTTTCGTTGAAGATGGCTATGCGGATCGTATCCCTGAAATCTGTTGTACTGTTCCGGATAAAGGAATGATAAAACTCCGGCATCTGCAACGTGAATGTCACGTGAGTGAATCCCCCTCCATCCAGTTTAATAGTGGGCGTTTCCGTAATAAATTGCAATTGTGGAAAGGATACAAAAAAAGAGTCATAGCGGTATCCAATCGTTCC
>JAKQJH010000144.1 GCA_029561255.1 Bacteroidota bacterium
GATCAGTTAAAGCAGACGGGTGCTGCCTATGAAATAGTGAAGGAATTCCCGGAATACCATATCACCATGCCCAATCTGAAATTCATCAATCATGCCACCCGGGCCAAAACCCTGAAAAAGCAGTACCTCGTCAAACTGCTCTAATGAAATTTTCATGAAACGAATCCTGCAGCAACATCACCGCGTACTGTTTTACGGCAGTTGGATCCTGCTGGCGATCCTGCAGGCCGGTCTGACCGAACTGCGGGATGATGAAGCTTATTACCGGATCTATGCACTCTTCCCGGCCCGTGGTTATTTTGATCATCCGCCCTTTGTGGCCCTGTTTGTGAAAGCCGGTATGCTATTGTTTCCCGGTGTATTGGGGATCCGCTTTTTCTTTTTGTTATTTAATATTCTTACGGTTTTTTTCCTGGAAAAATTGCTTCCTGCAAAAAACCCATCCTTGTTTTATGCCATCCTGCTTTCCATGGCCCTGGTCCAGCTGGGCGGTTACATGGCGGCCCCGGATACACTGTTGATTTTCTTTACCACCCTGTTCTTTTATCTCTATAAGCAGTTTAATCAAAAAGCCAACTGGGTCAATACCCTGAACCTGGGCTTTGCCGCTGCCGCCCTGTTATACAGCAAGTACCATGGAGTACTGGTGCTGGTCTTTACCTTATTATCAGACCGGTATTTATTTAAGAACTATAAAGTATATATCGCAGGGTTACTGGCCCTGATGTTATACATGCCACATCTGTATTGGCAGTACCAGCACGACTGGATCAGTTTCCGGTATCATTTATTCGAGAGCAATGTCAATCCGTATAAAATCACGTATAGTCTGAGTTATATCGGGGGACAATTTTTGATGGCGGGTCCGATCGCCGGTTTTATTTTATTGCCTGCTGCTTTTTCATATACCCCGGAACGGCGACACGAATGGGCCATGTATTTTACCATGGCAGGCACTTACCTGTTTTTCCTGCTGAGTTCCTTTAGGGGAAAAGTGGAAGCCAACTGGCCCTTTCATGCATTAGTACCGGTGATTATTCTATCCTTTGCCTTCCTGGCCGAGAAGGAGAAGTGGAGAAAGTGGTTGTTTCGCCTGTTGCCGGTTACGTTGGTACTTGTCTTGGTATTTCGGGTGATCATGGTCGCCGATATTGTGCCGCTGAAACCGGTACAGAAACAGTTTCATGCCTGGAAGGACTGGCCGCAACGGATGAAAGATATAACGGGTGGGTTGCCGGTAGTATTTAACAGCTCGTACCAGTTGGCTTCTCAATACCAGTTTCACACCGGGCAGATTGCTTATTCACTTAATTATTATAAAGGGCGGAAGAACCAATTCAACTTTATTCCGGTGGACCAGTATATCCTGGGTAAGCCGGCCTGGTTTTTTGATTCCTACAATCTGAAAGATTTTAAGGATACCCTTCAAACACCGGCTGGAACGATTGGATACCGCTATGACTCTTTTTTTGTATCCTTTCCACAATTGCAATTTATTACGGAAACGCCCACTATTAAACTGGATGGAGGGGGATTCACTCACGTGACATTCACGTTGCAGATGCCGGAATTTTATCATTCCTTTATCCGGAACAGTACAACAGATTTCAGGGATACAATCCGGATTGCCTTTTTCAATGATAATGGCTGGGTTAAAGATGTAAATACGGGGATGACAGTAAAAGAAGCAGTACGGGAAGGCCAGGTAAAAATTCAGATAAATCCCGGATTGCCGGCAGGGCTCTACAATTATATGATATCTGTAAATTGCGGATCACTGCCTCCGACTCAAAACAGTAAAAAATACAGCCTGTTTATTTATTGACCTTCTCCTGGGCCGTACCAATCACATTCTGTACATCCGGATCAAATGCCAGATTATTCATTTGCCGCTGGATAAAGGCAGCCCGGCTCAATATGTAACCCGAGGGCGGTTTTACTTTATATCTTTTCGGATTGGGCAGACAGGCGGCGATCATGGCGGCTTCGGTGCGACTGAGGCTTTTCGCCGGTTTATTAAAGTATGCCTGTGCGGCTGCTTCAATACCGAATACCCCATCTCCCATTTCGATTACATTGAGGTAGACTTCCAGGATCCGTTGTTTACTCCAGAAAGTTTCGATCATGAACGTGAAGTACACTTCGAGTCCTTTGCGGATCCAGCTTCTTCCCTGCCAGAGAAATACATTCTTGGCTACCTGCTGACTGATGGTACTGGCGCCACGGATACGGCCGGGTTTGCGTTCATTATACGCCTGTGCTTTTTTAATACTCTTCCAGTCAAAGCCACTGTGATCGGGGAACAACTGATCTTCCGAGGCGATTACCGATAAGCGGGCTGCTGGTGAGATCTCACTGAAGTCCACATAATCCCTTTTCAATCCATGTCCACTGACCCAGCTTACCAGTTGAGTCATGGTCACCGGTGGATTGACCCAACGCAGCAGGATAATGTAAACAAATTGCAGGATAAACAGCCAGAGAAAGATTCGTTTAATCCATCTCCAGGCCGTTCGTAAAAACGATTTCCCTTTGTTGTCAATGTTGCCAGTTACCATAGAATAGTATTCCGCCGATTAATACAAGTCCGAATATAATCAGGATCACGCCATTGATCCGGTTCAATATATGGATATTATGCGGGGTCAGTTTGTTCCGGATTTTTCCGGCGAGAAAAACCTTGAAAAGGTCGGCCAGCAATACAATGATCAGGGCCGTGGTATAAATAATAATTTTATTCCGGGTGGAA
>JAKQJH010000157.1 GCA_029561255.1 Bacteroidota bacterium
GTTGGGCGTGGATATGGGCAATAGCGGAACCGAAGAAGATAAAAAGAAATTTGTCATTAAAGAAGCCCATCCGGCTGAAGCACTACCCGTAGAAGCGGCCACCGTTTCCTATGAAGCAGTCCTGCTATCAGCGGGAGCCAGTTTACGCAGAGACACCCTCGACCAACGTATCGTGAATGACGTACGTAACCGCACCGGTCGGTTCATTGATGTACAGGGAGGTTTCCCGCATGGCACCGCGTATGAACTGACCATTAATGCCTGGCCCGTCCTTCGTTCGGCTCCCGCCCCCGCAGATACTGATAAAGACGGCATGCCTGATACCTGGGAAAAAGAAAAAGGATTGAATCCGGCCGATCCGGCTGATGCCGCAAAAAACGTATTACACCGTTATTATACCAATATTGAAGTGTACATTAACAGCCTGGTAAAATGAAAAAAACAGTCATTCTCCTATTCAGCCTATCGCTTTTATCTTTTATGCTGCCTGAAAAAAAGAAACTAAAAATTTTCCTGGCCGGCGACTCGACCATCAGCATCAAGGAGCCCCGTTACTATCCCGAAACCGGATGGGGAATGCCCTTTGTGTATTTCTGGGACAGTACTGTTACAGTAGTTAACAAAGCCAAAAACGGCCGCAGTACCAGTTCGTTCAGAAATGAAGGGCTCTGGAAACAGATCATGGATGAATGCCGGGAAGGAGATTATGTTTTCATACAGTTTGGACATAATGATGAAGTACCTACTAAGAAAACCTATACCACAGAAACAGAATTCAAGGCCAACCTGGTCCGGTATGTAACCGAGACCCGGGAGAAAAAAGTCACCCCGCTCCTGCTCACACCTGTGGCCCGTAGAAAATTCAATGCAGCAGGAATTATTGAAGGCACCCATGATGTATATGCGCAGATCGTCAGGGATGTGGCCAAAGAAAACGGGGTGTTGCTGATTGACCTTGATAAAAAAAGTCAGGAACTCTACCAGCAAATGGGAGTGGAAAATTCAAAACTGCTCTTTGTTCAACTCAAACCGGGTGAACATCCGCATTATCCGGAAGGGAAGGAAGATAACACCCATTTCAGTGAATTGGGTGCCCGGCTGATTGCGCAAATCGTATTAAAAGAACTGAAAACACTTCATACAGACCTGAATGACCGGATTTATTTACCCCCGGTAAAAAAATAGTGGAATCCCGAATCAGACAAACCATGAAAAGAAACAGTCTCCTGATAATCTTACTGTTGTTCTGCTATACCGGAACTATGGCCCAGACCAGCAATCCGAAACAATATAAATATGTGTTTACGGTTGCAAAAGACGGGACTGGTGATTATTATACTATTCAGGATGCCATTAATGCCATGCGGGTATATCCGCTAGCCCCGATTACCCTGTATATCCGTAACGGCACCTATCACGAAAAAATTGAGGTCCCGGCAACCAATACCGACATCAGTTTTATCGGGGAAAACGTGGACAGCACCATCATTGTATTTGATGATTACTCGGGAAAAGGAAAACATACCACCTTCACTTCGTATACTGCGAAAATTTCAGGTAACCGGTTCCGGGCGGCCAATATCAGTTTTGTCAATAGTGCTGGCCCGGTAGGACAAGCCTTGGCCTTATTTGTGGATGCTGACAAAGCGGTATTCACCAATTGTAAATTTCTCGGGAATCAGGACACGATCTTCACCAGTGGAGAAACTTCGAGGCAGTTATTTGATCATTGCTTTATTGAAGGCACCACCGATTTTATATTCGGTCCGGGTACAGCCGTGTTCAATGCCTGTACGATCCGTTGCAAATCCAACTCCTTTATCACAGCCGCCAGTACTCCGAAAGGAAATAAATACGGATTTGTATTTCTGGATTGTACCATAAAGGCCGATTCTGGAGTGAGCAAGTTGTCGCTGGGTCGTCCCTGGCGTAATTATGCCCGCACAGTTTTTCTTCGTTGTCAATTACCGGCTGCTGTAACAGCTTCTGGATGGGATAACTGGGGTAATCCGGAAAACGAGAAAACAACTTTTTATGCAGAGTATAAAAACAGCGGCCCCGGTGCCAATGCCGGTAAACGGGTGAAATGGAGTAAACAACTCACCGAAAAAGAAGCTGCCTTATATACCCTCCCGCAAGTATTCGGTGCAACCGAATCCTGGTTCAAAACCAAACAGTCCCTGGTGTTTAATAAATCTCTTTTTGACAAGCGAAAAGAAGTTATTGTGCCGCTGTATGCCGGGGCTGTACCAAATAACAAGGCTGTCCCTGACCGCGAAACATCAGTCACCAGCAATAATGTTACCCGTATCAGCAAAGTGCTGACGCCCACCCTTACCATTTTTCGTCCGGATAAACCCAATGGACAGGCTGTGGTGATCTGTCCCGGTGGTGGCTATACCATTCTCGCTTTCGATAAAGAAGGAACACGGGTAGCCGAAGAACTGAATAAATGGGGCGTTACTGCTGTTGTGCTGAAATCCCGTTTACCCGACGAAAGTCTGCAACCGGACCGCAGCCTGGCCCCATTGCAGGATGCGCAGGAAGCGATCCGTTTTGTACGACGTCATGCCAAAGACTGGGGTATTGACGCCCGTAAAATCGGTATCATGGGTTTCTCTGCCGGCGGTCACCTCGCCTCCACTGCAGCCACCCATTTTAATTTCAAAGCCGATGCGGCCAATACAGACAGCAGCTCCTGCCGGCCGGATTTTGCCATCCTGATTTATCCGGTGATCAGTTTCGACAGCACAATTACGCATAAGGGTTCCCGTAATAACCTCGTGGGGAGTAATGCCACAGAAGATAAGATCCGATTCTTCAGTAATGAATTACAGGTGAATGCGCAAACACCACCTTCTTTTCTCGTACACGCGGGTGATGACGGAGCGGTACCAGTTGATAACAGTATCCGGTATTACAGGGCCTGTATTAAAAATAAAGTTCCGGCCGAACTTCATCTGTATCCGAAAGGCGGGCATGGGTTTGGCCTGATGAATAAAACAACCAATGACCACTGGCCGGAGCGGTTGCGCAACTGGCTGCAGTCATTAAAATAACGAAGATGAAACATGTATTATTAGCCGGGCTGCTCTTCCTGCAGTTTT